>CAISGS010000568.1 GCA_903884915.1 uncultured Caulobacteraceae bacterium
GCCCTCGCCCCCGTCGATCAGGCCCTCGCTCAGGCCCCTAAACAGGCCCCTAAACACGCCAATGCACAGGGCGATCTGTTGTTGGTCAAACTTCGCCTGCTCAGCCACATCCACGGTGAGCCTGCCGCGCTGGCCTTGGCCAGAACCGAGATTGCCGCCATCGGGCAGGACCCGCGCTTGGCTCTGGAATTTAGCTGGCTCCTCTTAAAAGACGCCCCCGCCGATGCTCTGGCTATCGCGCAGCAGTTGGTCGCCCGCTTCCCCGCCGAGCGCCTGCCCAAAAAGGCCGTCGTTCAAGCTCTGTTGGCGCTCGGCGAAGCCAAGACTGCCGCAGACCTCGCCTTTGAACTGGTCGCAGAGCAGCCGGGCGACCAGCAGGCCATTGCCGACCTGACCAGCGCGTGGCGGCTCAGCGGCGATCCCCGATTGGGCGATCTCTATGACTATCCCGCCGTGGTTCAGGCCCTAATGATCGACTGCCCGGCGGGCTGGACCCACCTGCCTGATTTTCTCGATGATCTGCGCACGTCTCTCAACAGCGTCCATTTGCTCAAGGCTCACCCGATTGAACAGTCGATCCGGGGCGGGTCGCAAACCTCGCACAATCTGGTCACCAGCGAAGACCCTGTCATTGCCGCCTTCTTCCAAGCCATCCAAGGCCCGATCCGAGCCTATCGCGATCACCTTGGCCAGGGCCCAGATCTGCTAAGGCGGCGCAATGTCGAAGGCCATCGGATCGACGAGGCATGGTCTGTTCGCCTCAGACCGCAGGGCTTTCATGTGGATCATATCCATCCCAATGGTTGGATATCGTCGGCCTTCTATGCCGATGTGCCGCCGCAGGTGCAGACAACCGACTGGCACGAAGGCTGGCTTCGGCTTGGTGCCCCGCCGACGCCGACCGCCCCGACCCTAGAGGCGGGCCATTTCGTGCAGCCTAAACCGGGGCTTTTGGCCCTCTTTCCATCCTATATGTGGCATGGGACGGTCCCTTTTGGCGGAGAGGAAACCAGAATGAGCCTCGCCTTCGACATCTTGCCCGGCGCTCAGCCCCGCTGAGGCTGGTCGTGGATGCGCGGGAGAAGCCTTAACAAAGAGGCCATGGAGAAAATATCCTCCAAACCGCCCCCTTGGGGATAGTCATGCCCAAAACATGAGCAACACCCTCTCAAACCGTTGCGATAATGCGACAGGCCTGCCGCAACAGTGACCGTTTTGTGACCTTGGAGTTGACCCCGCACGCTCGGTGCCAATAGTTGTCCTATCGTACGATAGGCAAAAGCCCTTCGTAGTGGTGGCGCGTACCCGTCGGGTTGCGCCGTCTCAGGACTGTATCAATCACCTTGGAGGGGGATTTAGATAATGAAAATTGGCTCAACCCGCGGACGCGTTATGGCGTCAACAATGTTGTGCGGTGCGCTCGCGATCTTCGCTGCGCCTGCCTACGCTCAAGATGCTGCTAATTCGGATACCGAAGTCACCGAAATCGTCGTCACCGGTTCGCGCTTGCAGCGCAAGGACTTCGTGGCCACCAGCCCCGTTGCCACCGTTGGCAGCGAGCAACTGAAGCTGACCGGCACCATCGCGGTTGAGCAACTGCTGAACGAACTGCCACAGATCGTTCCTGGCAACACTGTCACCTCCAACAATTCGGGCGGCGAAGACTTCGCCACCATCGACCTTCGCGGCTTGGGCGCTCAGCGCACGCTCGTCGTGGTCAATGGCGAACGCGTCCCCGGTTCTTCGACCACCGGCGTGGTTGACTTGAACACCATCCCAGCCGGTCTGATCGACCGTATCGAAGTCCTCACCGGTGGTGCCTCGGCCGTTTACGGTTCGGACGCCATGGCCGGTGTTGTCAACTTCGTGCTGAAGGACAATTACGAAGGCGCTGAAATCTCCGCCCAGACCGGCGGCAGCATGGACGGCCGTCTGGCCAAGGACTTCAACCTCGAAGGCCTGCTCGGCGGTAACTTTGCCAATGGCAAGGGCAACATGACCATGTACGCGTCTTACTATAAGCGCGACCCGGTCCTGCAGAGCGAGTTCGATTGGTCGCGGGTTTCGGCCGGTGCCTTCTATGACTCCAGCTATAATGGCTATGTCATCGACAGCGCTGCAGAGTGGAACGCTCAGAACGCCAAGACCCCCCTCTACACCTTCGCTTCGGGCGGTTCGGGCACCCCACCTTGGGGCTGGATCACCAACAACGCCGCGAACCCCTTCCGTTTGCTGGCCAGCAATCCAGCAACCTCGGCTCAGTTCGCCGTTGCTGACACCGACTGTAACGCCGCCACGCCAGGCGTTGCCGTTAACACTGGTAGCCTGTCGTTTAACGATGCAGGCAAGCTGACCCCACGCTTCACGTCAAAGGCCTGTTCGGTTCCTGACCGCGCTGCCGGTTCGTCGCGTTATAACTTTGCACCGACCAACAACATCATCATCCCTGCCGAACGTTATGCGATCAGCAGCTTTGGTTCCTATCAGATCAATCCAAAGCTGAAGCTGAAGACGCAAATGTCTTACATCGACAGCCGTTCGGGCGTTCAACTGGCCGCAACGCCAGCCACGGGCCTGACTGTTGTTCTGACCTCGGCCATGCAGTCCTACATCAATTCGGCTCACCCCGATTTGGCCGCTGCTCTGGCTTCGCGTCCGAACCCAACGGCAAACTTCCAGATGGACTGGCGCTCCTTGCAGCTCGGCCCACGGATTGGTGAATATGAGAACCAATCCTTGACCCTGCTGGCCACCTTGGACGGCGAGATCAATGACAACTGGAACTGGAGCGCGACCAGCACCTATGGCCGCACCCACTTTGCTCAGACCCTGCGCAACAACCTGAACAAGACCGCGATCGGCCAAGGCCTTTCCGGCTGTCAGGCACCGGTGGCTGGCTCCACGACGTCGCTCGGCGTTCCTGGACCTGCAAACACGGCAGCGGCCCTTCCTGGCTGCGTGATCACCGACATCTTTGGTCAAAACAAGCTGTCTGCCGAAGCGGTGAAGTTCCTGCGCACCGATACGCACCAGCTCAACACCTATGAAGAGCGTCGTTTGTCCGCCTTCGTGCGTGGTGATGCGTTCCAACTGCCTGCTGGCCCGGTTTCGACCGTGCTCGGTTACGAATATCGCGAATCCCGCGCAGCCTTGGACGTGGACGCAGCCCAGAGCTCGGCCAACATCTACGGCTTCAACGCCATCCAGAACCAAAAGGGTTCGGTGGTCGTGCAGGAAATCTACGGCGAAGTCGGCATTCCCTTGGTTAAGGACCTTCCCTTCGCCAAATATGTCGGCATCGAAGGCGGCTATCGCTATTCGGACTATGACACAATCGGCACGACCGAAACCTATAAGGTCGGTGGCGAGTGGGCCGTGGTTGATTGGCTGAAGTTCCGTTCCGTCTATAACAAGGCCGTTCGCGCCCCAAGCGTGTTCGAACTGTTCCAGAACGGTGACCAAGGCTTCCCGTCCTATACCGACCCTTGCCGCGACTCAGCCAACCGTTCGGCCGCTGTTCTGGCCATCTGTAACGCGCAAGCGCCAGGTGTCAGCTTCGCCGGCTTTGCGGCCAACAACAGCCAGGTTCAGGCCCTTGCCTTTGGTAACCCGAACCTGAAGCCAGAAACCGGCAAGACCTTCACCGCAGGTGTTGTGTTCCAACCGACCTTCCTGGCCGTTGGCGATCTGAAGATGTCCGTCGACTATTTTGACATCAAGATCGAAGACGCTGTTGGCTCCATCGGCGCCGGTA
Source organism: uncultured Caulobacteraceae bacterium (assembly GCA_903884915.1). Classification (GTDB taxonomy): domain Bacteria; phylum Pseudomonadota; class Alphaproteobacteria; order Caulobacterales; family Caulobacteraceae; genus CAISGS01. The sequence continues at coordinate 3,755 of CAISGS010000568.1, forward strand.
CCGTCCTCAGCCGTTGCTATGTCAGCCTGCAGGCTAACGAATGCGCCAAGATCACGCGTAACTCCGTTACCGGTCAGATCGACAGCATCAACACCTCGATCGCCAACCTGTCGGAAATCAGCACCAAGGGTGTGGATATCCAGACCGACTATCGCTTTGACCTCAGCGAAGTGATCAAGGGCACCCCTGGACGTATCGCTTTCAACGCCCTGATCTCGATCCTTGACAGCTACGCCACCAACGGCGTTGAGCGTAAAGGTTACACCGACGCAGGCATCAGTGGTTCGACCCCTGAGTACAAGTCGGTCATGACCGGATCCTATCAGCTGGGTGACTGGATGGTTCAGGCCCGTTGGACCTACACGCCAGAAATGACCGATGAAAATGCCGACTATGGTCTGGTTCTGCCAAAGACCGAAGCCGCCAGCTACATCGATCTGTCTGGTCGCTGGAACGTCAATGACAACCTGCAACTGAACGCCAACATCGGTAACCTGCTGGACAAGGATCCGCCGCAGTTCATCGCTGGCACGTTCAGCCAGGGCAATACGGACCCACAGGTCTATCGCGTCCTTGGCCGTACGTTCAACGTCGCGGCACGTCTGCGCTTCTAATCAAAAGCCAGTCGACTAAAAGATTGGGGCGGCAGAGACATCCTCTGCCGCCCCTTTTTTATGGGCGACGAAGAGGGTCCGTCAGGCCATAGTCTGGTCAATCAAGGACGACAAATGACCGTGACCGATGTTCAAGGCCAGATCAGGCCAGACCTCGCGGCCCTGCTCGACAAGGGCGGCCAAGCCCTGCTGCGCAAGGACTGGGAAGCGGCAGGCCGCGCGGCGGAGGCGGTCACCCGTCAGGCCCCAAAGTCTAAACAGGCCTGGTCCCTGCTCTGCGCCGCCCTGACCGGTATTGGCAGCGGCGATGCGGAAAAGGCCATGGCCATGGCCATGAGACAGTTTCCCCCGTCCGATCCCTTTCATGCCGATCTGGCGGCTGATCGCGCCTTGGCTCTGGCCAATTTGGGCAAGATGGATGAGGCCGTGGTTCAGGCCGGCCAAGCCGCCGCGCTTGATCACCTTTCTCCTCATGCCAAGCGCGTGGTCGCCACCGCCTTGACCCTTGCGGGGCTCTTTAGCGAGGCGGAAGGTCTGGCCGAGCAGGCGGTCGCCGCCTTGCCAAATGATGCCCAGTCCCTGCTGCTTTTGGGCAATATTGATCGGTTTATGGGGCGGTTGGACCTTGCCCGCCAGCGCTATGAAGCGGCCTTGGCCGGACCCTGTGAAGGACTAGAGGACCATCTGTTTGCCGCCCTCGCCTCTCTGCGCCGCTGGACCAAGGACGATCACCCGGCAGAGGCGATGACCAAGCGCCTGCAGGCGACAGCGGCAACCAGCGAAGCGGCCGCCCGTCTGGGCTATGCCCTGTTCAAGGTTCTCGATGACCTTGGCGAACCAGAACAGGCTTGGCCCCTGCTCGAGCAGGCCTCCATTACGGCGCGAACCCTATCGCCCTTTTCGCTTACTGAGCGCGCCAGCGTTACCCAGACCCTGATCACCGCCTTTCCTCAGGCCGCCGCGCCGCGTGCAACGCCGAGCCAAACCCCGGCCCAGCCAATCTTGATCTTTGGCCTGCCGCGCTCGGGAACCACCTTGGTCGAGACCATCCTGTCGTCGCACAGTCAGGTCCAAGCCTTGGGGGAAACGACCGGCCTGCAGCGCGCCGTGGCCTTGGCCTCACAGACCCCGCGCGCCGATCCCCTGTCGCCCTCCATCATGGCCGCCGCCGCCAAGGCCGATCCGGAGGCGATGGCGCAGGCCTATCTGCAC
>CAISGS010000569.1 GCA_903884915.1 uncultured Caulobacteraceae bacterium
CCCAATGTCTGGTCGACCCCGGCCTTTGATCCCGAGCTTGGCCTGATCTATCTGCCGACCGGTAATGCGACGCCCGACTATTGGGGATCGCACCGCTCGCGGCTCAGCGAGCTCTATTCTTCCTCGGTGGTGGCGCTCGATGCGGTGACGGGCAAGGTGCGGTGGAGTTTCCAGACCGTGCACCATGATGTCTGGGACTATGATGTTCCCTCCCAGCCGATGCTGGTCGACTTCCCCATCGCGGGCGGCAGCGCTCCGGCGGTGGTGCAGATGACCAAGCGCGGCCAGATCTTTGTCCTCGACCGGCGCGATGGAAAGCCCCTGTCTAAGGTGGCTGAAGTCAAGGTCCCGGGCGGGCCCCAGCCAGGTGAGTGGCTCTCGCCCACCCAGCCCTATTCGGTCGATATGCCCACCGTTGGCGCGGGGCGTATAACCGAAAAGATGATGTGGGGCGCAACCCCGCTCGACCAACTCTATTGCCGGATTAGCTTTAAGAGCGTGCGCTATGATGGCGACTTCACACCGCCAGGCGGCGAAAAGGCCTCGCTACAGTCCCCGGGCAATGGCGGCGGCATGAATTGGGGGTCTGGCGCCTATGATCCGCGTCGGGGTCTGTTGCTGATGACCGATGTCCGCATCCCTCAGACCGTTAGTCTCGTGCCCTCGAACGAGCCCAATATCCAGCTTAGCCGGGCCAAGGATCGTCCCGAGGCCAGCCTTAAGGGTGTTGCCTATAAGGCCAAAAACACCTGGATGGTCAGTCCCCTGTTCACGCCTTGCCTGCAACCGGCTCAGAGCATGATGACCGCCATCGATGTGAAGAGCCGCAAGATCGTCTGGCAGGTTCCCGTCGGCACCGCCGAGACGGCTGGGCCACTGGGCCTGTCGTCCCACATTCCCCTGCCGATTGGCACCATGGGACTTGGCGGGGTGATCACCACGGCGGGCGGCGTGACCTTCCATGCCGCGACCATGGACCCCTATCTGCGGGCCTATGACAATGAGACCGGCAAGGTGCTTTGGGCGGGCCGGTTGCCCGTCGGTGTCGGCGGCACGCCCTCCAGCTATGTCTCACCCAAGACCGGCAAACAATATGTCGTGGTCTCGGCTGGTGGCGCGCGCATGACGAGGGCCAAGGGCGACTATGTGATCGCCTATTCATTACCGAAGTAACTTGAGCCTTAGCGGGCTGGGCCGGGGGGCCTAACGGACGACAGGGAGTAAATCATGTTTATCAGACTCATTGCTGTGATGGCCTTGGTGGCCTCTGCCGCTCAGGCCCAAACGTCACAGGGCGGCGGTGACGGAGGCCCTGTCTCTCAGATTACGGTCACTGGCGCGCGCAAGGGCGAAAAGCTACCGCCGCCTGCGGCGACCATCGATATGCAAACCGATGACAGCGCCATTGGCCAATTTGTCTCGGTCTTTCCGGATGGGGCCTTTCAAGCCAAGGTCAGCGGTCAGGTGACGTTGAACTGCGATGTCGACATCTATGGGCTGGCCGAATGGTGCGAGGTTCTGTCTGAGACCCCCGAGGGCAAGAATTTTGGCCGCGCGGCCATGACCCTGCGCCCGACCTTCAAGATTACGCCGGTCATGGGTCCCAAGGGCCCGATCCGCTCGATGATGCGCATCGCCATCAATTTCAAGGCGCCCAACCCCCAGTTTGATTCCATGCCCTCGTCAGGTTCGGCCATGCCCGGAGAGTGCGGCATGGGCGGAAAGCCCTGTCCGACCAGTTGGATCAAGAACAACCCCTTGCCCCGGCGCCTGATCACCATGCTGGACCACCCGGTCTGGGCTCAGGCCCCCAGCACGGCGGACTGGAACCAGACCTATCCTGCCGAGGCGGGTAATGCGGAGGGCTATGCGGTCGCCCACTGCCAAGTGGTCAAGTTTGGCGGCCTGTCGCGCTGTCAGATCACCAAGGAAACCCCCACCAAGCTTGGCTTTGGCAATGCCGCCCTCTTGCTGACCCGGAAGTTTCAGCTCACGCCAGAGCTGGCCAAGCCTCGGCGCGGTGAGGATGTCTGGGTCGATGTGCCAATCCGTTTTGCGCCGCCAAATCGCGGCGAAGAGCGCATGATCGACTCGCCCAAATGGACCTATGGCTTTGATACCGAGCGAGCGCCTAAGGTCTTTCCACCTGAAGCGGTGGCCCAAGGGGTCTCCACAGGCCGAGGCGTCGTCCTTTGCCGGGTCACGGTCGGCGGTAGTTTGACCAACTGTCAGCCTCAGGCCGCAGAACCCGAGGGGCTAGGCTTTTCAGAAGCGGCCGCCCTCTTGGCCTCGACCATGAAGATGAACCCCTGGTCCTCCGACGGTGCGCCGGTCGACGGCGCCTCGGTGCAGATCGCCATCCGCCTTGGGCTGAAAAAGCCTCAGAACTAGGGGGTCGCGCCTCAGGCCCGATAGGCAGGCGGTGGGGTGAAGCCGAAGCCCATGGCTTCGAGCCTCTGGGCCAGACCAATGGTGCGAAGGTCGCTATAGGCTGGGCCAATGATCTGTAGCCCGACCGGCAGCCCATCGGTGGCCAACCCCGCCGGGAAGACGGTGGCGGGCAGATAGGCGACACCGGCCAGTCCGGCCCAGAAGGTCTGGTTGAAATAGGGCAGGGCCTTTCCGTCAATATCAATCACGCGCGACCCCTCGCGGCCATGGTCGTGCGGGAAGGCGGTGACCGGCATGACGGGGGTGATCAGGAAATCCACCTCGCCAAAATAGCGATGCCACGCCCAGCGGATCTTGTTTCTCGACTCATTGAGCCGCGACCAATCGCGCAGGCTCAGGGTCTGCCAGCGCAGTTGTTTCGCCAGCGGGCTTTGATCGTCCGGCGATAGGGTGGCGAGCCGGCTCTGGGCCCGCTTGACATCCTCATCAGACGACCGCGCGGCCATGGCCGAGGATAGGAGGCCGTTGAAGGTCTCGTAGCTGTGGGCCGCTGAGAAGTCTGGCCGTGAGTGCTCATCAATCTTGGCCCCGGCCCGGCCTAGGGCATCGGCGACGGCCTGCAGCCTTGCCCCCACCGCCGCCGAGGTTGGGCAGATCGGGTCAGAGGCCCAGATGCCGATGGTCAGGTCCGATAGGGGGCCGTCCAAGCCGGGCAGTTGGTCGCTAAAGCCGCGCCAATCGGCATCGTCGTCCCCCGCCACCAACATCATGGCCAGTTCCAGATCGTCGGCGGACCGGGCCAGCGGTCCGACCACAGAGATATCGGAGGGCGACACGCTGTCATCCAGCGAGTGGCCCCGAGGCGGTACCAGATTCCACGTGCCCTTATGGCCAAAGACGCCGCAAAAATGGGCCGGATTGCGGATCGAGCCGCCAATATCGCTGCCCATCTCAAGGCTGGTGAGACCTGCCGCTAGGGCGGCGGCTGACCCGCCAGAAGAGCCTCCCGGCGTCCGGGTCAGGTCCCACGGATTGTTCGTCGTGCCGTAAATGTCGTTATAGCTCTGAAAATCCGCCAGCCGGATCGGCACATTGGTCTTGCCGAAGATATTGGCTCCCGCCGCCTGCAGGCGCGAAATGGCCACCGCCGTGCGCTGGGTGACATTGTCCTTCATGGCCGGAATGCCATAGGTGGTTGGCGATCCGGGCAGTTGGTAGCTCTCCTTGATGGTCATGGGCACGCCATGAAGGGGGCCAAGCTCGTCCCCCGCCGCCCGCGCCGCGTCCGCCGCATCGGCTCTGGCCCGCGCACCCTCGCGGTCCTGATAGATCACCGCATTGAGCGGGCCATTATGCTGGTCAACCCGATCGAGGAAATGTTCCAGCGCCGCACGGGCTGTGATCTCACCGCTGCGAATGGCGGCGGCAATGGCGGTGGCAGAGCGAAAATGAAGTGGGGTCATGGGGCTTACCCTCTTGCTTGGCGGTCCCGACGGGGACGTGATGGTGAAAGCCTATTATGCCTCTGGTCGGGATGCTAGGCGCCAGATCCAAGGCGGCGCCGATTGCCAGCCGACGCGTGCAGCGCTAGCCTAGGGGTCAACCTAGTGGGAGGCGGCCATGAACCGATTTTGGACCCTGTCGGGCAAGCCGGTGGGCGCTTGGCCAGAGGCTGAAACCTTTGTGCTGCAAGAGGCCCCGATCCCTTCTCCCGGCCCAGGCCAAGCCCTGACCCGCACGCTCTACATCTCTCTGGATCCCTATCAGTGGGGCTATAAGCGGCGCGGTGTCGACCGTCCCGGTATCGCCTGCCACGCCCGCACCGTCTCGCAGGTGATCGAGAGCCGGATGGAGGGCTTTGCCGCAGGCGATCTGGTGTTCAACACCAATGGCTGGGCCGACTATGGCCTGATGGGCGAGGGCGTTCCGCGTCCCGGCTATATGGTCCCGCGCAGGCTTGATCCGGCGCGGGCACGTATTTCTCAGGCGGTCGGTGTGCTGGGCATGCTGGGCTTAACCGCTTATGCGGGCCTGATCTTGATGGCCGCGCCAAGGGCCGGTGAAACGGTGGTGATTTCTGCAGCTTCGGGCGGCGTCGGTCAGATCGCGGGCCAGTTGGCCAAGCTGCGCGGCGCGCGCGTGGTCGGCATTGCGGGCAAGGCGGCCAAGTGCCGCTTTGTCACCGAAGAGCTAGGATTTGATGCCTGTGTCTCTCACCTCAGCCCCACCCTTGCCGAGGACTTGGCCAAGGCCTGCCCGGGCGGGATCGATGTCTATTTCGAAAATGTCGGCGGCGGCGTCTTTGACGCGGTGCTGCCCCTGTTCAATCACGGCGCACGGATGACCATCTGCGGCCTGATCGCCCACTATGGCGATGAGGACAATAGCGATGCCAGGGCCACCCTGATGGCGCGCGGCGACGCGATCTTTAAGGCCAGAGGCGTCAAGGTCGGGGACCTGTTTGTCGGAGATTTCGTCGCAGGCCACCACGACCAGTTCCTAGATGAGGTCGCCCCCCTCGTCGCGTCGGGCCAGCTCAAATATCGCGAAGATATCCGCCAAGGCCTTGAGGCTGTCCCCAGCGCCTTCGCAGAAATGCTCAGGGGCGACAATTTCGGCAAGATGCTGGTCCAGATCGCGCCGGACCCGACGGTTTAGGGGCAGGCCCTTGCCGTCGCCGCCCTGTGGCGCGGGTCCACTTAACCCGACCGGCGGCTTGGCCTTTCATTTACAAGTCGGCCAAGCGAACGTTAGATGGACTTCAAGTTGACGCCGGGGGGCAAGATGTCTGAGGAAAATCGGGTTGGGTCAGTATCGCCCGCCGCTAGCAACGAGCTCAGCCGGAGCCTGAAATCTCGCCACGTCTCGATGATTACCTTTGGCGGTATCATTGGCGCGGGTCTGTTTGTCGGTTCATCCACCGCCATCAGCACCATCGGTCCTGCCGCCGTGATCAGCTATGCCTTGGCGGGACTTCTGGTCTTGCTGGTCATGAGGATGATCGCTGAGATGGCGATGGCCTCGTCTGGCGTTCAGACCTTTCCAGACTTTGCCCGGGTCGGGATTGGCGATTGGGCAGGCTATCTGGTCGGTTGGCTCTATTGGTATTTTTGGGTTGTGGTCATTGCCGTTGAGGCCATTGCCGGGGCCAAGATCATCCACGGCTGGTTCCCCCAGTTCGAAATTTGGCAGATCGGCGTCAGCCTGATGGCCATCTTGACGGCGGTCAATCTGATGTCCGCCAAATCCTATGGCGAGTTTGAGTTTTGGTTCGCTTCGACCAAGGTCGTAGCGATCATCGTCTTCATCCTTGTGGCGGCGGCCTATGCCACAGGCGTCACCTCTCCGACAGGTCCGACCTTTGCGAATCTGACGGCCCATGGCGGCTTTGCGCCCGCCGGTATTGCGGTGATTTTCTCGGGGATCGCGACGACCATCTTCGCGCTGTGCGGTGCCGAGATCGCCACCTTGGCGGCGGCCGAATCAGAGGCGGGGGCCAAGACCATTGCCGGCATGACCCTGTCTGTGTCGGTTCGGATCCTCGTCTTTTTCGTCCTCTCTATTTTGATGATTGTTTCGGTGGTGCCTTGGAATGAAATTGAAGTGGGCGCCTCACCCTTTGCCCATGCGTGGCGCCAGATGGGCTATCCGGCCGCCGACCTCATTATGAATGGCATTGTTCTGGTGGCGGTTTTGTCCTGCCTCAACTCGGGCATCTACATCACATCGCGGGCCATGTTTGGGTTGGCGAAAAATGGCGATGCACCGCAGGCCTGCGTGACCTTGAGCCGGTCAAAGGTCCCGGCTCGGGCTATTCTCATCGCCAGCCTTTTTAGCTATGGCGCGCTGGCCGCTGCCGTCATTTCTCCCGATAAGGTGTTCAACTTCTTGGTCACCTCGTCGGGCGCGATCATGCTGTTCATCTATATCCTGATTGCGGTGGCCCAACTTCGTCTGCGTAAGAAGCTCGAGGCTGAAGACCCGTCCAAGCTGCAGATCAAGATGTGGCTCTATCCCTATGGCACCTGGGCGGCCATCGCGGGCATGGTCGCGGTTCTGGTCATGATGGGTCTCTCTGAAAACCATTCCATGGAGCTGTGGGCGAGCGTGATCGTCGCGTCCGTCCTTTGGGTCAGCTACTTGGTCAAGTCCCGCTTGCGGCCCAGATGAGGCGGCCTATCCATCGACCTACCCGTCGCCCCACCCATCTCAATGAGAATTTTCCTATCGTAACATTCTTTTCAATCGCGGCGAGACCGCGCCCCATTGCATAAGATGTCCCATCACTGACACCGGAGCCCTTCTATGACCCGTGAGAATGATCCCCTAGCCGCCCTTTGGATGCCCTTTACGGCCAACCGCGCCTATAAGGCCACGCCTCGCCAATTGGTCGCGGCCAAGGACATGCACTATACGGCAGATGATGGTCGCCAGGTTCTGGATGGCACCGCTGGGCTTTGGGCTGTCAATGCGGGCCACTGTCGCCCAACCATTGTTGAGGCCATTCAAAAGACAGCCGCTGAGCTGGATTTTGCACCCGGGTTTCAGCTGGGCCATCCCGCCTCATTCGAGCTGGCCTCGCGTGTCGCAGCGATCATGCCCAAGGGGCTGGACCGGATTTTCTTCACCAATTCAGGCTCTGAATCGGTCGATACGGCCCTGAAGATCGCGCTGGCCTATCAAAGGTCACGCGGTGAGGGCACGAGAACCCGCTTCATTGGCCGCGAGCGTGGCTATAATGGTGTTGGCTTTGGCGGCATTTCTGTGGGTGGCATTGTCAATAATCGTCGCCAGTTCGGGACCTTGCTCAATGGGGTCGACCATCTGCCCCACACCCATAGTCTTCAGCACAATGGCTTTACCAAGGGTCGCCCACAGTGGGGCGGCCATCTGGCCGATACGCTAGAATCGATCATTGCCCTACATGGGCCAGAGACCATCGCCGCGGTGATCGTTGAGCCCATGGCCGGATCGACGGGCGTTCTGGTGCCGCCGGTCGGCTATTTGGAGCGGCTGCGCGAGATCACGAGCAAGCATGGCATTGTGCTGATCTTTGACGAGGTCATCACCGCGTTCGGCCGAGTCGGTGGCGCAACGGCCTCTGAAACCCTCGGCGTCATTCCAGACATCATCACCATGGCCAAGGGCCTGACCAATGCCGCCGTGCCGATGGGTGCGGTGGCTGTCAGCCGGCACATTCATGATGGTGTGGTCGAGGGCGCTGCCGATGGGATCGAGCTCTTCCACGGCTATACCTATTCTGGTCACCCCTTGGCGGCAGCGGCGGGCATTGCCGCGCTCGATC
>CAISGS010000570.1 GCA_903884915.1 uncultured Caulobacteraceae bacterium
CGTTCGGCCGCATCGGGCGGGGTTTGCAGATTGATGCCGATCCCGACAGCCAGCCAAAGGGCACCATCCTGGCGAAGACCGGACTCGACCAAGATACCACTGATCTTGCGCCCCTGAACCAGCACATCATTGGGCCATTTGAGCTGCGCCAAGGGCTGAGCCATGGCGCTATCGGCCAATTCAGCGACCGCTAGAGCCGCAATGAACGAGATTTGCGCGGCCTCCGCCGGGGGCTTGGCCGTCACACAGAGCAGGGTGGCGGCCAGATTCCCAGCGCCCGTTTCCCACGCCCTTCCCCGCCGACCGCGCCCTGCGGTCTGACGGCGGGCCATGATCCAAAGCGGACCAGCATCCCCTGCCTCAGCCCTCATCCGGGCCTCGGCATTGGTCGAGGAGGTCTCATCCAAGATCAGGACCGACGGGCGGTCCAAGGCCATCACCTCTGCAAGCCTATTTCAGCCCGAAGGCCAAAGCCGCCGTCTTGGCCAGAGGTTCAAGCACCGCCAAGGCGGGCAGAACAACCGGAAAACAGAACAGGGCCGAAGCGATCGCCACGCCCTTAGCGTCCAAGGGCTCCTTGTCGGTCTGACCGGGGGCCGTATCGAACCACATGGTCTTGATCAGGCGCAGATAATAGAAGGCTGCAACCACGCTGCCGAGCAGAAGCACGGCGGCCAAGGCCCATTGGCCCGAGGCAATCGCTGCCTTGAACACAAACATCTTGGCCCAGAACCCGCTGAAGGGCGGCAAGCCCATGACCGAAAAGGACAAGGCCGTCAGCGCCAAGGCCATGCCGGGACGAACCCGCGCCAGACCGGCAAAATCGCTGAGCTGTTCCATCGGCTTGCCATCGCGCGACAGGGCGCCGAGGCAAGCAAAGAAACCGGTGACATCGATCATATAGAGGACCATGAACACCAGAACCGCTTCCATCCCCTCGGCAGATCCCGCCGACAGACCGATCAGGGCATAGCCAATATTGGCGATGGAGGAGTAGGCGAGCAGACGCTTGATATTGCTTTGGGCCAAACCGCCAAAGGCACCCACGGCCACCGACAGGAAGGCAGCGACGACGATGATCTGGCGCCACTGTTCCAACGCCGCGCCAAAGCCCTCTGACAGGACCCGCGCCAGCAGCAACATGGCGGCTAATTTCGGGGCGGCGGCGAAGAAGCCGACGACAGGGGTGGGTGCGCCCTCATAGACGTCCGGCGTCCACATATGGAACGGAGCCGCCGAGACCTTAAAGGCCAGACCGCAGATCAGGAACACGAGGCCAAACAGAACGCCCGTGCCCGCCGCGCCGCCCTCAATCGACTTGGCGATCAGGTCGAAGTGGGTCGAACCCGCAAAGCCATAGATCAACGACGATCCATAGAGCAGCAAACCCGATGAGAGGGCACCGAGCACGAAATATTTCAGGCCAGCTTCTGACGCCTTGACATCATCACGGCGAAAGGCTGCCAGAACATAGAGCGCCAAGGACTGAAGCTCGACACCGATATAGAGCGAGATCAGGTCACCGGCGGACACCATCATGCCCATGCCCAGCGCCGCCAAGAGGATCAGGATCGGGAACTCGAACCGGCCATTGCCAACGCGAACCAACCAACGATCACCCAGATAGATGGCCACGGGGCTAATCAGATAGATCGCGACCTTGCCAAAGGACGAAGCGCCATCAGCGATAAAACCCCCGGCAAAGGCCGTGCCTTCGGGGCTGACCGCTGCAAAGCCTGCCGCGACAAACAGGGCGAGGCTGGCACCGATGGAGACTTCGCCCATCGCCTTGTCACCCCGGAATGCACCCCAAACCAGAAGGACAAGGGTCGAGGCGGCGAGGAAGACTTCAGGCCGGGCAAGTTGCAGTGCGTCTTGAAAAGTCATGGTCAAGCTCCCCTCACCCGCCAACGGCGGCTTTGTAAGCGCCAACCAGATGGTCGACGGACGCGGCAGTGAGGTTGAAAATCAAACCGGGGCGGACACCCAAGATCAGGGTCGAGGCGATCAGGGGCGCGAAGATCACAACTTCACGCACCGTCAGGTCTTGAATGGCGGCGAGCTTGGGATTGACCAGCTCTCCGAACATCACTCGCCGATAGAGGCTCAAGGCATAGACCGCCGAAAGGATCACCCCCGTGGTGGCCGCAAGGGCCGTCCAGGTCGAGACATGGTAAGCGCCGGTCATGGTCAAGATCTCGCCGACAAAGCCAGAGGTTCCTGGCAAGCCGACATTGCCCATCGTGAACAGCAAGAACACTGCCGCATACCAAGGCATGCGATTGGCAAGACCGCCGTAGAAGGCAATCTCACGGGTGTGCATGCGATCATAGACCACGCCAACGCAGAGGAAGAGCGCACCAGCAATGACGCCGTGGCTGAGCATCTGGAAGATCGCGCCCTGCACCCCTTGGGCATTGCCCGAGAAGATACCCATGGTCACAAAGCCCATGTGCGCGACCGACGAATAGGCAATCAGCTTCTTAATATCGACCTGCCGGAAGGCCACCAGCGAGGTGTAGATGATGGCGATCACCGACATGGCAAAGACCAAAGGCGTGAAATAGACCGAGGCCTGCGGGAACATGGGCAACAAGAAGCGCAAGAAGCCGTAGCCGCCCATCTTCAAGAGAATACCGGCCAGAATGACCGAACCTGCCGTTGGCGCTTCGACGTGGGCGTCAGGCAACCAGGTATGGACCGGCCACATCGGCATCTTCACGGCGAAGGAGGCGAAGAAGGCCAGCCACAGCAGCATCTGAACCTGGGGATCAAACTTGAACACCATCAGATCCGGGATCGAGGTGGTCTTGGCAATCGAGGCCATGGCCAAGATCGCGGCCAGCATCAGCACCGACCCCAGAAGCGTGTAGAGGAAGAACTTGTAGGCCGCATAGACCCGGTTCTTGCCGCCCCAGATGCCGATGATCAGGAACATGGGAACCAGTCCCCCCTCGAAGAAGAGGTAGAACAGCACCAGATCGAGCGCGCAGAACACGCCAATGACCAGGGTCTCGAGCAATAGGAAAGCGGCCAGATATTCCAAGACCCGGTCGGTCACCGACTCCCAACTGGCCAAGATACAGATTGGCAAGAGGAAGGCGGTCAGGAGCACGAACAGGATCGAAATCCCGTCCACGCCCATCCGGTAGGTGGCTCCGGAGAACCAGGTGACGGTCTCGACGAACTGAAAGCCCGTGTCCTTGGCGTCGAACTTGGACACCAGGAAGACCGAAAGGGCCAAGGTCACCAGACTGGTGACCAGAGCGACGATCTTGGCACGGTTGGCCACGACGGCGGTATCTTGACCTGCGGACATTGCGCGCAAGGCCAAGATGGCGGCGACCCCGATCATGGGGGCGAAGGTGATGAGGCTGAGGATGCCGGTCATGTCCTGATTTCCCCTCAGTGCGCCCAAGCCCAGAGCGCATAGGACAAGAGCCCTGCTACCCCAAGCAACATCACGAAGGCATAGTGATAAACATATCCACTCTGGGCCTTGCTGAACCGGCGACCGACCGAAGCCGACACCGCTGCAACCCCATCGGGACCGAAGCCGTCAATGATCTTCTGGTCGCCGATCTTCCAGAACACATCACCCAAGAACCGAGTGGCGCGCACGAAAGTGGCTTCGTAAAGCTCATCAAAGAACCATTTGTTGTAGAAGAAGGTGTGCAGGGGACCGCCGCGCGAAGCGACCCGCAGGCCCATGCCTTCATTCATCAGATAGACATAGATCGCCACAGCCAGACCCGTCATGGACACGACGAGCGGGGCCATCACGACCCACTCTGGCGCATGGTGGGCGTGTTCCAGAATATGGTTGGTCGGAGCGTTAAAGATCGCGCCGCGCCAAAATTCATTGCGATGTTCGCCAACGAAGTTCTCGACAAAGGCATAGCCTGCGCCAATCGCGCCGACCGCGAGAGCCAATAGGGGCACCAGCATAACCAAGGGGCTCTCGTGCGGTGTGTGGCCATGTCCATGGTCGTCATGGGCATGATCATCGTGACCATGGCCCGCATCATGAGCGTGGGCATCATGGCCATGGGCATCAGCGTGGGCGCTGTCCCACTTGGCCGTGCCATGGAAGGTCATGAAGGCCAGACGCCATGAATAGAAGGCGGTCAGACCGGCTGCCAGAAGACCAACCACGAAGGCAAAGGAAGCAATGCCGTTCTTGCCGCTCGCGGCCCAAGCGGACTCGATGATCGCATCCTTAGAATAGAAGCCTGCAAAGCCCAACTCGACGCCCGGAATACCGAAGCCGGTAATGGCCAAGGTGCCGATGACCATGACCGCATAGGTCACGGGCAGGTACTTCCAAAGGCCGCCCATCTTGCGCATGTCCTGCTCGTGATGCATCCCGTGGATCACCGAACCGGCACCAAGGAACAGCAGGGCCTTAAAGAAGGCGTGGGTGAACAGGTGGAACATGGCGGCCTGATAGGCCCCGACGCCTGCGGCAAAGAACATGTAGCCGAGCTGTGAACAGGTCGAATAGGCAATGACCCGCTTGATGTCGTTCTGAGCCAGACCGACGGTAGCAGCAAACAGGGCCGTGATCGCTCCGATCAGAGTGACGATCTGCTTGGTCACCGGCGCATATTCAAACATGGGCGACAGGAGGCAGACCATATAGACGCCCGCCGTCACCATGGTCGCGGCGTGGATCAGAGCCGACACAGGCGTCGGGCCCTCCATCGCGTCCGGCAGCCAGGTGTGCAGGAAGAACTGCGCCGACTTGCCCATGGCCCCGATGAACAGCAGACCGCAGGCCAGATCAATGGCGCTCCAGCTTTGGCCGATGAAGGTCCACTGGGTCCCGGCCTTCGCCGCGATCAGGGGGAACAGCTCGGCAAACTGGATCGTACCGAACATCCAGAACACGGTCATGATGCCGAGTGCAAAGCCAAAGTCACCGACGCGGTTGACGACAAAGGCCTTGATGGCGGCCGCGCTGGCGGAAGGTTTTTTGTACCAGAAGCCGATCAGTAGATAGGAGGCCAGACCCACCCCTTCCCAGCCAAAGAACAGCTGCATGAAGTCGGCGGCGGTCACCAGCATCAGCATGGCGAAGGTGAAGAGCGACAGATAGGCGAAGAACCGGGGCCGCGAAGGGTCCTCGGCCATATAGCCCCAACTATAAATGTGCACCAAGGCCGACACCGAACTGACCACCACCAGCATTACGGCTGACAGGGTGTCGATACGGATCGACCAGTTGGACACGAAATGCCCAATCTGGATGAACGGGGCCAGGGTATAGGTCGCGTGACCGGCCCAACTGCCCCAGATCACCTGATAGAAGGTCATCCAAGACAGGCCACAGGTCAGCAAGAGCAGACCCGTGGTCACGCTTTGCGAGGCGAGGTCTCCAATACGGCGGCCAAACAGACCGGCGATCAAGGCGCCGACCAGCGGCGCGAAGACGAGGGTCGTGACAATAGGTTCCACGATCTCAGCCCTTCATCATGCTGGCGTCATCCACGGCGATATCGCCGCGGTTACGGAAGAAAGTCACAAGGATGGCTAGGCCGACAGCCGCTTCAGCCGCCGCCACGGTCAGCACGAACATGGCGAAGATCTGACCGACCACGTCATGCAGATAGACCGAGAAGGCCACCAGATTGATGTTCACAGCCAACAAGATCAGCTCAATCGACATCAGGATGACGATGATGTTCTTGCGGTTCACGAAGATGCCGAGCACCCCGATGGTGAACAGGATGGCGGCGACCGCCAGATAGTGGGTCAAGCCAATGGTCATTCGGAAAGCCCCTCGCCGCTCTTAATCTGAACGATTTTCATGCCGCTCGCAGGGGTGCGGGCCACCTGATCACCGATGTTCTGGCGCCGGACACCCGGACGGTGGCGCAAGGTCAGGACGATTGCCCCGATCATGGCCACCAGCAGGACAAGGCCCGCTGCCTGGAAGAAGTAAATGTAATCTGTATAGAGCACCCGCCCGATCGCCTCAGCATTGGGCAGGTCCGCGACCGGCGCTGCGGGCGCGGCGTTCTTGCCAGCGGCCCCGTTGGCGGCAACGGTTACGGCGACCATTACCATCTCAACCGAGAGCACACCGCCGACGACCATGCCTATGGGCAGGTATTGCGCGAAGCCCTCACGAAGCTGGGTGAAATCGACGTCCAGCATCATGACCACGAACAGGAACAGCACCGCCACCGCGCCGACATAGACGACGATCAGCAGCATGGCGAGGAACTCTGCCCCCAACATCACGAACAGACCTGCTGCCGTGAAGAAGGCCATGATCAGGAACAGCACGGAGTGCACCGGGTTGCGCGCCGTGATGACGAGAAAGCCCGATATGACGGTCACTGCCGCCAGCAGATAGAAGGCGATCGCCTGCAAGTCCATGCTGGGTCTAAAGCCCCCCTGTTACCCGCCTGTGCGCCATGCACCTGAGCGGGATGAGTCCGTCACAATAGTGATCCGGCAAAGCCGCATCACCGGTCCAAAACCAGCGTCCCTTAACGATAAGGGGCGTCTAGCTCCATATTCTTAGCAATCTGCCGCTCCCAACGGTCGCCGTTGTCGAGCAGCCTTTCCTTGTCATAGTAGAGTTCTTCGCGGGTCTCGGTGGCGAACTCGGTGTTCGGTCCCTCGACGATGGCATCCACAGGGCAGGCCTCTTGGCACAGGCCACAATAGATGCACTTGACCATGTCAATGTCGTAGCGGGTCGTGCGGCGCGAGCCGTCGGCGCGCGGTTCGGCCTCAATGGTGATGGCCTGAGCCGGACAGATCGCCTCGCACAGCTTGCAGGCAATGCAGCGCTCTTCGCCATTGGGATAGCGACGCAGAGCATGCTCACCCCGAAAACGCGGCGACTGAGGTCCACGCTCGAACGGATAGAGCACGGTGGCCTTTGGCCGGACCATATATTTCATCGCCAACCCGAAAGCGCCGATGAAGTCCATAAGGGCGGCACCCTTGACGGCTTGGTTGATGCGAGCGGTGAATGACATCGATCCGTCTTTCTAGGCCTGAGGACCAAAAACGCGCCACGCGGCAACCAGCATCACCGCCACCAGCGAGGTCGGCAAAAACACCTTCCAACCGAGCCGCATCAGTTGGTCATAGCGGTAGCGTGGGACGATGGCCCTCACCATGGCATTCATGAAGAACACGAAGATCGTCTTCAAGAACAACCACATGAACGAAAAGAGGCTCACAGCCGTTGGGGCCCAGCTATCCGTAAAGGGCGTGGGGAACGGCGCTTGCCAGCCGCCCAAGAACAGGACGGCAAACAGCATCGACATCAGCAGGATGTTCGACATCTCGGCCAGATAGAACAGCAGATAGGGCGTTGAGCCATATTCAACCGCATAGCCCGCCACCAGTTCGGACTCTGCTTCTGGCAGGTCGAAGGGCGGGCGATTAGTTTCGGCCAATCCGGAAATGAAGAAGATCACACCCATCGGGAACATGACCAACAGGATCGGCAGATTGGCCAGACCGCCACCGCCGAACATGTTCCAGTTCCAGAACCCGCCCGCCTGCTTCTCGACGATCTGTTGCAGGTTCATCGTGCCGGACAAGAGGATCACCGTAATCACCACAAAGCCGATGGAGACCTCGTAGCTGACCATCTGCGCCGCTGACCGGAGCGAACCCAAGAAGGCATATTTGGAGTTGGAGGCCCAGCCGCCAATGATGATCCCATAGACCCCAAGCGACGAGAGCGCGAACAGATAGAGGATGCCGACATTGATGTTGGAGACGATCCAGCCCGGACCAAAGGGCATGACAGCCCAGCAGCCCAAGGCCAAGATCACACTGATCAGAGGCGCCAATAGAAACAGTGGCTTATCCGCACCCGCAGGGATGACCAGTTCCTTGACGACGAACTTTCCAAGGTCTGCGAAGGATTGTAGCAAGCCAAAGGGACCGACGACATTTGGGCCTTTGCGCATCTGAACACCGGCAAAGATCTTACGGTCTCCATAGATCTGGAAAGCCACTGATAGAAGCAAGACAACCGTCACCAGCAGGATCTGCCCCACGGTGATCAAGGTCCAGCCCAGCGGCGTTGTCCAAAATTCCAAAGCGGAAGAGGTCATCAGGTCTACTCCGCCGCTAAGGGCTTGACGCGCGCGGCCTTGGCGGTGGCAGAGCACTCGGCCATGGTCACACTCGCCCGCGCAATGGGGTTTGTGAGGTAAAAGTCATGAGCAGGTCCGGCAAAGGCCACATCGCTTAGATCGCCCGCCGTACCAACCGCTGCCAGATCAAGGGCCGCGCCCGTGGCGACATAATCGATCTGCCCAAAGGTCGGAAGGTCCGCGAACAGCTTGGCGCGCAATTGGTTGAGGCTGTCATAGGGC
>CAISGS010000571.1 GCA_903884915.1 uncultured Caulobacteraceae bacterium
ACATCCTCGTCCTTCGACAGGCTCAGGATGAGGATGAAAGATGGGGGAGAGGATGACGAGACATCACCCCCTCGGACCTCCTCATGCTGAGCCTTTCGAAGCACGAGGACGTTCCATCTCCCTAGAGGCTTGGATTGATCAGATATTTCTCGCCCGTTGCCCGGCGATTATAGGCGCTGATCGCATCGAGGCTGAGGGTCTCTTGCAGCGAGATCACCTTGGTATAGTGGCTGGCGAAGGTGGTCTTCAGTTCGGAGGCCACGCGAAGACGCAGCTTTTGCGCCGCTTCTGCACCGATCTTGATCAGGAACGGGGTCAAGAGCCAGCCGCCGACGCCCCAGAACATGCCAAAGCCACGGCCAAACTCGGTCGGGCGGATATCGAGGCCGCCATAGATATAGACCTGCTTGTGAACCGATGAGCCGTAACGGCTATATTCCTTGGCCGTCAGATTGATCGCCGCCTCCATGCAGGTCAGGATCTGACCGGCCAGCTTGCCGCCGCCGATGGCGTCAAAGGCGATGGTCGCGCCGGTTTCGGCCAAGGCCTTGGTCAGGTCGTCCATGAAGGTCGGGGCGGTGGAATCGACGACATATTTCGCGCCAATGCCGCGCAAAAGCTCGGCCTGCTCGGCGCTGCGGACGATATTGACCAGATTGACGCCGTCGGCGATGCAGATCTTGTTCAGCATCTGACCAAGGTTCGAGGCCGCAGCCGTGTGCACCAAGGCCGTGTGACCTTCGCGGCGCATGGTCTCTACCATACCCAGAGCGGTCAGGGGATTGACGAAGCAGGAGGCGCCTTCCATCGGCGTCGTTCCCTCTGGCAAGGGCAGGGCATCGGCCACGCGAACGCAGCGATATTGCGCATACATGGCGCCGCCGAGCACCGCGACGGTCTTGCCCAAAAGAGCCTGCGCTTCAGGTGACGAACCCGCCGCCACGACAATGCCCGCGCCTTCATTACCGACCGGCATGGAATCGTCCAACCGAGCGGCCATGGCCCGCATCAGGGCAGGAGGAATAGAGGCGGTGACAACGGGATGGTCTGCCGTGCCAGAGGCCTTGGCCGTCGACATGTCCGCTGCGCCCAGCAACAGGCCAAGGTCCGACGGATTGATCGGAGAGGCCTCAATGCGCACCACGATCTGATCGGGCTTTGGCGTTGGGGTCTCGACCCGTGCCAAAGACAGTTCCAACTCGCCGCTGCTCTTAACCAGCGACCGCAGTTGCAGGCCGGTACCCTTTTGATCTTCACTCATGACGCATCTCCCCGAGAGTATATGAAAGTTTCGGTCGGCAACCTTGCGCGTTTTGGCGACGGCGACAACCGCAATAGAAGCGTAAATGAACATGGGGCCATGGCTTAGGGTTCTTTCGCCATTTCACCCCACCATGGGAGTCCGAAAACCGCGAGACTTTGGCCCGTCTCAGCGCCATATTGCGCCATGCCCCTTGATCACGATGCCCAGTACAGAGCCCTGCTGATCCGCGACCCACGGTTCGACGGTCGGGTCTTTGTCTGCGTCAAGACCACGGGCATCTATTGCCGCCCCATCTGTCCGGCCCGCCCGCCCAAGCCGGAAAACATCATTTTCGTTCAGACCGCCGCAGCGGCTCAGGAGGCTGGATTTCGGCCCTGTCTGCGCTGTCGGCCAGAGACCGCGCCTGACCTTGGCGCTTGGCGCGGGGCGTCTAATACCGTCTCGCGCGCCCTGGCCCTGATCGAGCTTGGGGCGCTGGACGGGGATGATCTGGAGACCCTGGCCAACCGGGTGGGTGTGGGTGAGCGCCAGCTTCGGCGGCTGTTTCGTCAGCATCTGGGGGCCAGTCCTGTCGCCGTCGCCCAGACCCGCCGGGTCCTTCTGGCCAAGCAACTGATCCACGAGACCCATCTGCCCATGACCGAGATCGCCATGGCCGCAGGCTTTGGCAGTCTGCGCCGGTTCAATGAGGTGTTTCAGGATCTCTACCAGCGCTCGCCCTCCGACCTGCGTCGGTCGCGCAAAGGGGACCTGTCGTCGGGCGCTCAGGGCGAGATCAGCCTGACGCTGCGCTATCGTGCGCCCTATGACTGGCCCGCCATGCTGGGCTTTCTGAAACTGCGCGCCATTGCCGGGGTCGAGACGGTAGAGGGCGATACCTATGCCCGCACCATCGGCTTTGGCGCCATGCAGGGCACGGTCTCGGTGCGGCCCGGACCGGTCGATAGGCTGGAAGCCAGCGTGCGGTTCGCCAAGCTTAGCGCCTTGCCCAATATTATTGCGCGGCTAAGGCGGGTGTTCGACCTGTCCGCCGAGCCCGAAGCCATAGGCCAACATCTGGCAAAGGACCCCGCCCTTGCGCCCCTCGTCGCCGCCAGACCCGGACTGCGCTTGCCCGGCGCGTGGGATGGGTTCGAGTTGGCGATCCGCGCGGTTCTGGGCCAACAAATAACCGTCCCCGCCGCCGTCCGTCTGGCCAGCAAGCTCGTCGCCCGCTATGGCCAGCCCCTCAGCGACCCCCAGCCGGGCCTGACCCACCTGTTTCCTGAACCGGCCCTCTTGGCCCAGACCGACCTGTCCGACCTTGGCCTGCCGCGCAGCCGGGCCAAGACCCTATCGGCGGTCGCGGCAGCCGTGATCGCCGATCCAGACCTTCTGTCCGCTGGTCACAGCTTGGAGGAGGCGGTGGCGCGGCTCCGCGCCGTTCCCGGGATCGGGGACTGGACCGCGCACTATATTGCCATGCGTCAGTTGCGAGAGCCCGACGCCTTTCCAGCGGCGGATGTTGGCCTGATGCGCGCCCTAGCAGACGCCGATGGCAACCGCCCCGATGCGGCGGCCCTGTTAAACAGGGCGCAGGCTTGGCGACCTTGGCGCGCCTATGGGGCTCAGCATTTGTGGGCGAGCCTGACATGATCCAAACCACCTTTCCCTCAAACCTGACCCAACGAGACCGGCCATGACCATCCTGACCCTGCATGTGGAACAGCTCAGCTCACCCCTCGGCCCGATGCTGCTCTTGACCGATGATCAACAGACCTTGCGGATGCTCGATTGGGTCGATTGCCAAGAGCGGATGGACCGGTTGCTGCGCCGTCAATATGGCCAAGGCCGCACGCGCACCTTAGCCTCGGCGCGTCGGACGGCGGCACGCGATGCCATGGAAGCCTATTTCTCCGGGGACC
>CAISGS010000572.1 GCA_903884915.1 uncultured Caulobacteraceae bacterium
CACAAATCGATTAGAAATTGCGCAATTCAGCGCCTGCGATAGTTTTCCTTGAACCCAAGGGGCGTGCGACCTACTGATCAGGTCTAGTCTTAGCCTATGAACGGGCGTGAAATTTTAGGACAATCAGACCATGATTACCCTTCATCACCTGAACAATAGCCGGTCACAGCGGATTCTCTGGCTGTTTGAAGAGCTCGACCTGGACTACGAGATCGTCAAACATCAGCGCGATTCGGTCACCCGGCTTGCCCCTGACGCCTTGAAGGCCATCCATCCTTTGGGCAAGTCGCCGGTCATTGTCGACAAGGGTCGCACCATCTTCGAATCGGGTGCCATTATCGACTATGTGATCGACCAATATGGGGCTGGGCGTTTGCGGCCTGCGGCGGGCACCTCGGACTATATCGACTATCAGCAGTGGCTGCACTTTGCCGAAGGCTCGGCCATGCTGCCCTTGCTGATGGCCATGTATGTGTCGCGGCTTGGCGCAGCCGGCGCGCCGCTTCATCCGCGCATCGGTAGCCAAATTGCCGACCATCTCAGCTTCATGGAAGGCCACCTGCAGGGACGTGACTTCATCATCGGCAGCGACCTAACCGGGGCGGATATCAACAATGTGTTCGTGCTTGAGGCCGCCGCCTCCGGTGGGCGATTGGCGGACTATCCCGTGCTCACCGCCTATCTGGCACGAATGCAGGGACGCGATGCCTACAAGCGTGGCCTCGAGCGCGGCGGCGTCTACGCGCTCGGCGCCTGATCTGACGGCCCGGCCGACCAATTTGTTGTTAGATCACAGGGGGGCGTGCGCGCCTTGACCAATATGGATATCTCAGGACATCGCTCCTTTGCGCCAACGACCCGCGCACTGGATGATAAGGTCATACTGATCACGGGCGGTACCGGCTCCTTTGGGCGCCGGTTCGTCCAGACGGTCTTGAACCGCTACAATCCGCGCAAGGTGATCATCTTCTCGCGGGATGAGCTCAAGCAGTACGAGATGCAGTCTGATCTTCGCGATCAGATGAGCGACGAGCAGATGGGCAAGCTGCGCTTCTTCCTCGGCGATGTCCGTGACCGTGAGCGCCTGACCCTGGCCCTGCGCGGGGTCGATGTGGTGATCCATGCGGCAGCCCTCAAGCAGGTGCCTGCGGCAGAATATAACCCGTCCGAATGTATCCATACCAATGTGCTGGGCGCCGAAAACGTCGTCTGGGCTAGCCTCGCCAACCGCGTCCAGCGGGTCGTGGCCCTATCGACCGACAAGGCCTGCAACCCGATCAATCTCTATGGGGCGACAAAGCTGGCCTCCGACAAGACCTTCGTCGCCGCCAACAATCTGTCCGGCGATATCGGTGCGCGGTTCTCGGTGGTTCGCTATGGCAATGTGGCCGGATCGCGCGGCAGCGTCGTGCCCCTGTTCCAAAAGCTCTTGGCCAATGGGGCCACCGAACTGCCCATTACCGACGATCGCATGACCCGCTTTTGGATCACGCTGGATCAAGGCGTCGATTTCGTCCTGTCGTCGCTGGACCTCATGCGCGGCGGCGAGGTGTTCGTGCCCAAGATTCCGAGCATGAAGGTCACGGACCTGGCGCTGGCCATGGCCCCCGGGATCGGCCTGAAAAATATCGGTATCCGGCCAGGCGAGAAGTTGCACGAGGTCATGATCTCGGGCGACGATGCGCGCGTGACCGCCGAGCTTTCCGACCGCTATGTCATCGAGCCTGCCTTTGTCGAATATCCTCGCAAACCGTTCCTGAGCGACGCAGGCGTCAGCACGGTCGAGGATGGCTTTGTCTATTCCAGCGATAACAATACCGAGTGGCTCAAGGGCACGGCCCTGCTCGACCTGTTTGGCATCGGCAATGGCTGACACAAAGGCTGCGGCCTTTTTGCCCTATGGTCGGCAGGTCATCGAGGATGACGATATCGCAGCCGTGGCCTTGGCCCTGCGCGCCGATTTGCTAACCACAGGACCGCGGGTTGCGGCCTTTGAAGAGGCCTTCGCGGCCAAGGTCGGGGCGCGCCACGCGGTGGCCTGTTCCAACGGCACGGCGGCCCTGCATCTGGCCATGATGGCCCTTGGGCTCAAGCGCGGACAGGTCACGATCGCTCCGTCCCTGACCTTTTTAGCCACCGCCAACTGCGCCCGGTTCGAGGACGCGGAGGTTCAGTTTGCCGATGTGGACCCCGACACGGGCCTCATGACCCCCGAGACGCTCGAGATGGCCATTTCGCGCGTTAACGAGCAGGGTTCGGGCGCGGCCAAGCTGCGCGCCGTCTTGCCGGTCCATTATGGCGGCAACCCAGCCGATCTGCCGCGCATCCGAGCCTTGGCCGAGGCGGCGGGCGCTGTTGTGGTAGAGGATGCTTGCCACGGCCTTGGCACCGCCATGGATTTCGGCTCTGGCCGCGAACAGATCGGCGACTGTACCCACAGCGCCATGGCCACCTTCTCGTTCCATCCGGTCAAGACCATTGCCTGCGGTGAAGGCGGTATGGTCACCACCAATGACCCGGTCTTGGCTGAGCGCCTGTTGCGCTTGCGCAGTCACGGGATGGTGCGCCAACCCGATGCCTTTAGCCTCACAGCCATGGCCTTTGATGAGATCGGCGACGGGGGGCGAGACGCCAACCCGTGGTTCTATGAGATGCCGCAGATCGGCTATAATTATCGCCTACCGGACGTACTCTGCGCACTCGGCATCAGCCAGTTGGCCAAGCTCGACCGATTTGCAGCGCGCAGGCGAACGCTGGCCGGGCTCTATCGTCAGCATATGGCCGAGCTAGCGCCGGTGGTGTCACTGGTGGCGACGCCGCAAGGGGCGAACCCAGCCCTGCATCTGATGGTCGCCCTCATCGATTTCAAGGCCGTGGGTCTGAGCCGCAAACAGGTGATGGACGGCCTTGCCGCGCGCGGCATAGGCAGCCAAGTCCACTATATTCCGGTCCATCGCCAGCCCTACTATCAGGACCGCTATGGCCTGATCGACCTGCCCGGAGCCGACGCCTTCTATAGCCGCTGTCTGAGCCTACCGCTCTTTGCCGATATGGAGGATAGCGACCCAGAGCGCGTGGTCTCGGCGCTCAGGGCCGTTCTGGGTCTCTAGGGCCTAGGTCGCTTTTGCCCTTAGGACGGGCGCAGGCTTTCGATCTGTTCTTTCAGTTTGAGTTTTTGACGCTTCAGCTGTCTAAGTCGCAATTGATCTGCGGCCGGTCGTTGCAGTTCGTCCCGGATTGCGAGATCAAGATTTTCGTGCCGGAAACCGAGTTCACGAATATGCGCTTCAATAGCCATGGGTTGCGACTCCTTGCGATTGGCGCTTGAAGTAAATCACCGACTTCGGTCGGCGTCTGATCACAATCGGTTGCTTTGGCGACAAAACGCCAAGACCCCTTCAGGAGGCTAGATGGCCCGTCCCGCAGATCCACATTCGGCCCCGCAGCGACTGGTGGTGGCGATCACCGGTGCGTCAGGCGCGGCCTATGGCGTGCGTATGCTCGAAGCCTGTCAAGATCTCGGCGTCGAGAGCCACTTGGTCATGTCGCGCTCATCGGTCTTGACCCTGACCGCGGAGACGGGACTCACCGTCGCGGATGTCTGCGCCAAGGCCTCCAAGGTCCATAAGATCGGCGATGTCGGGGCCTCTATCGCCTCGGGATCGTTTCAGACCATGGGCATGATCGTCGCCCCCTGTTCGGTGCGCACCATGTCCGAGATTGGGGCGGGCGTGACCTCGACCCTTCTGACCCGCGCCGCGGACGTGGTGCTCAAGGAGCGCCGCCGCCTCGTCCTGATGGTGCGCGAGACGCCGTTCCATCTGGGACACCTGCGCACCATGGTTTCACTTACCGAGATGGGCGCAATCATCGCCCCGCCTCTGCCCGCCTTCTACACAAGGCCCAAGACCCTCGAGGACCTGATTGATCAGTCGGTCGGGCGCTGCCTTGACCTGTTTGGCCTATCCTGGGGCGGCGTTAAGCGCTGGGGCGAGGATATTGGTCCGATTGAAAATTCTGAGCCCATGGCACCGCTGTGACCCAGTTTTGGGACTGGGCCTTAAGCGCCTATGCCCGGCCCGGTGTGGCGCAGGCCTGTCTGGATCTGCAAGATGATCACGGACAATGTACGCCCTACCTGCTCTGGGCCGCTTGGGCAGCGCAAGGCGGACGCTGCCTCGATCAGGGAACGTTGGCCAAGGGCGCGGATCTGGCGCGGCGCTGGGAGCCCACCTTTATCACGCCAGTACGGGCGGTAAGGCGCGCCCTAAAGCCCGCCCTTGATGGGGTCGCCGATGATCTGCGTGAGGCCCTTCGCGAACAGGTCAAGGCCGTTGAGTTGGCCGCCGAAAAGACCTTGATGCTGTCCCTAGAGGCCCTAGCTCTCGGTGCCCCTTCCGGCTCCGTCACGGTCCAGCAGGCTTTGGAACAGGCCACAGCCCTTTGGACCCCATCGGCATCCAAAAACAGCCTCATGGGGCTATCACAGCACCTTTGAACCATGGGTTGGGTTTGCTATGGTGGGCTACCGACCAAGCCGGTCGTCAGGGGTATGTCAGCATGAATGATGACGAGCCGACCACGGATTCGGATAGCGCCATCAAGGCCCAGATCAATGTGTTTCGGCAGGAACATCAAGATCTCGACGCCTCGATTGTCGCGCTTGAAACCATGCCTCAGCCCGACCTTCTGCTGATTACGCGTCTAAAACGGAAAAAACTCGGCCTTCGAGACCTTATTGCGCGTCTCGAAGACCGATTAACCCCCGATATCATCGCTTAAGCTCTCGTCCCGTTTGCATCTTCGGCCCTAAGGGCCTTAAAGTAACCCTAGAAATTTAAGGGGGATTCATGACTGACCTTACCGCTGCCGTCGCTGAACTGGCCGACAAGAGTCTCTTGGTCCTCGATGATGATGCGCCCTTGCGCACACGCCTTGGCCGAGCCCTAGAACAACGGGGCTTTGAACCCATCCTCGTGGCCACCGTTGCCGAGGCGGTTGCCGCCGTAAAGATCAAGGCTCCGGCCTATGCGGTTCTGGACCTGCGGCTCGAAGACGGAAGCGGCCTCACAGTGGTTGAGGCCATCCATGCCGCCCGCCCTGATGCCCGCGTGGTTATGCTGACCGGTTATGGCAATATCGCCACCGCAGTCGCGGCGGTGAAGGCGGGGGCACTGGACTATCTGCCCAAGCCTGCCGATGCTGATGATGTGGCCAAGGCCTTGCTGGCGCAAAAGGATCATAGCCCGGCGCCGCCGGAAAATCCGATGTCGGCTGACCGGGTGCGCTGGGAACATATTCAGCGGGTCTATGAGCTGTGCGGTCACAATGTTTCGGAAACGGCGCGGCGCCTCAACATGCACCGCCGGACCCTGCAGCGGATCTTGGCCAAGCGCGCGCCGCGTTAGGCTGGCAGGGCCAACCGGTCCTTCCACGCTCGCGACAGGATCTTGAGTTCTGTGCGGACCATCGACGGCGAGACGTCCTCGGAGAGGGTGTGCAGCACTTCAAAGCGAAAGGCCCCCTCGCCGTGGGCCTTCCACGCGGCCTGTAAGGTGCGGTCGGGATAGCTGCCCATGCGCAGCGAGAACCAGAGGCTGGTCTGGTGGGTATCCAGATGACGGCTCTCCATCACCCAAAACTGCCCATCCACCATGCAGCGCACGGCAAAGACCCCAGCGGGGGTCTTGATCTCCTTATAGGCGGCGATAGCGGCTTTGCGGTCTTTGGCGTCCATGGCGCCAGCCTAGCCGATGATTGCGCCGCCCACTAGAGGGCCGCTAGACATCCAAACTGCGAAGGGCGGCCAGACGGGCAAAGGCCAAAGTCAAGGCCTTACGACGGGCCGCGGCCAAGGGGGCAAGCGTGGCCGGGGTCAGGACTGCGCCATCAAAGCCATCAGCGACGATCAGGCCCGGGCCCTCGGGTAAGATATGCTGCGGAAATTCAGGCGCGACGGCGAAATAGAAGTGATCGCAAAAGGGCAGATAGTCGCCCCATTTCTGGTCGGTCCGGAAGTCTTCCAGCGAGGACTTGACCTCGACAATGACAATCTCGCCGCGCCGCCCCAGCCCCATCAGATCGGCCCGCCGTCCATTGGGCAGGCTGACCTCGGCCACCGGCGCATAGCCTAGCCCAATCAACAGCCGTGCCGCCCCACGGGTGACGATCTGCGTCGTCTGAGGCCGCAAGCCCACGGTCCCGCTCGCCCGGGCAATATCGAGAACAATTTCCATCACTATAGTTTGTTCTGGATTTGTTCGTTTTGCAAGAGGCTAGCGCGCGGCCTCGCCCTTGGCCAACGGGGCCTGCTTGGTGAAGCGCAGGAGGGCGGTGTTGAAGCCGAGGGTCTTGGCGCGGTTGACGAGGAATGCGATCTCGGCGGGGCCGGGCGTGGGCTGGCGGTGCAGGAGCCACAGGAACTTGCCCGAATGGTCTGCGACAATGGCCCAGCTATAGTCCTCGGCCCGATCTAGGACCCAATAGTCGCCCAAAAAGGCCGGACCAAGGAACGAGACCTTGAACTTGGCATTACGGCTGCCCTCGACCAGTTTGGCGCGGCCATTGACCGAACGGGAGGGGCCATCCATGCCCTTGTCGTGGCAGATATTGACGATGCGGATCATTCCACCGGGGATCTTGCTATAGTCGGCGCTGACGGCCTCGCAGCCGCGCTGGAAGATATTCTCGTAGCGGGCCAGTTCGTAATAGCGACCGACATAGCGATCCACATCCACAGGCTTGGACGGCGCGGGCACATTGGGGTTGCCGACCGGCGCGGCCATCGCATGCGACCCAAGGCTCACGGACGATAGGGCCAACACGCAAAAGGCAACAATAGCGAAGGCAAAACGGGGCAAGGCCATCTCCTGCGTCCAGCGGCCCTATGACGGGTCCGGATCAGTTGACCCTGATTTTTGTCATTTTTTGTGAAATACCAGACCCCAG
>CAISGS010000573.1 GCA_903884915.1 uncultured Caulobacteraceae bacterium
GGCCACGGCCTATGCCGATGATGCCGACCACGCCCAGCGCATCTATGACTATATCTCCAAGCTTTGGTTCATGCCCGCAACGCCGGTCCTGTCCAATGGCGGCGCCGACCGTGGCCTGCCGATCAGCTGTTTCCTCAATTCTGTCTCTGACAGCCTCGAAGGCATTGTCGGCACTTGGAACGAGAATGTCTGGCTGGCCGCCAATGGCGGCGGCATCGGCACCTATTGGGGCAGCGTTCGCTCCATCGGTGAGCGGGTTAAGGGCCAGGGCCAGACCTCCGGCATCATCCCCTTCATCCGGGTCATGGACAGCCTGACGCTCGCCATCAGCCAAGGCTCCCTGCGCCGCGGCTCGGCGGCGGTCTATCTGGACGTTCACCACCCCGAGATCGAAGAGTTCCTCGAGATCCGCAAGCCTTCTGGCGACTTCAACCGCAAGTCCTTGAACCTGCACCACGGCATTTCGCTGACCGACGAGTTCATGGAATCGGTGCGCGATGGCACGCCCTTTGGCCTGCGCTCGCCCAAGACCGGTGAAGTGGTCAAGCATGTCGATGGCCGTAGCCTGTGGCAGAAGATCCTCGAGATCCGCCTCCAGACCGGCGAGCCCTATCTGATCTTCTCCGACACGGTGAACCGCGCCATGCCGCAGCATCAGCGCGATCTGGGCCTGAAGGTGCGTCAGTCGAACCTCTGTTCGGAAATCATGCTCCATACCGGCCCTGACCATAGGGGCCAGGAGCGCACCGCCGTTTGCTGTCTGTCGTCGGTCAATGCCGAGTCCTTCATGGAATGGCGCGATCACCCGACCTTCATCGAGGACGTCTACCGCTTCCTCGACAATGTGCTGCAAGACTTCATCGACCGGGCCCCCCCTGCCATGGAACCTGCCCGCTATGCTGCCCAGTGCGAGCGTTCGGTGGGTCTGGGCCTGATGGGTTTCCACTCGTTCCTACAGGCCCAGAACGTGCCGTTCGAAAGCGCGCTGGCCAAGTCGTGGAACATGCGCCTGTTCAAGCATCTGCGCCGCGAATCAGACAAGGCCTCGCGGGTCTTGGCCGAAGAGCGCGGCGCCTGCCCTGACGCCGCCGAAAAGGGCGTGATGGAGCGGTTCTCGCACAAGATCGCCATCGCCCCGACCGCTTCGATCTCGATCATCTGCGGTGGCACCTCTGCCGGTATCGAGCCGATCCCCGCCAATATCTATACCCACAAGACCCTGTCCGGCTCGTTCGCGGTCAAGAATCCCTATCTGGAACAGGTTCTGGCAGCCAAGGGTCGCAACACCGAAGAGGTTTGGAGCTCGATCCTCGAGAATGAAGGTTCCGTCCAGCATCTGGATTGGCTGACCCAAGACGAGAAGGATATCTTCAAGACCGCCTTCGAACTGGATCAGCGCTGGATTATCGAGCTGGCGGCGGACCGCACGCCTGAAATCTGCCAGTCACAGTCCCTGAACGTCTTCATCCCCGGTGACGTCGACAAGTGGGACCTGCACATGCTGCACTATTCAGCGTGGGAGCGCGGCGTGAAGTCGCTCTACTATCTGCGTTCGAAGTCCGTACAACGCGCGGCCTTTGCCGGTAGCGAGACCCATGTGGCTGTCGAAGCCATGGAAACGCCCAAGACGGACTATGAGGAATGTCTCGCCTGCCAATAGGCCGACCGAGCGGACCTAAAACACTCTGCTGAAATATAAGCGCCATCGGTTCGACAGAGCCGGTGGCGTTTTGCTGCTCAGACATTGTTTAGAAAAACCGAATAGAATGGAACCCAACAGCGGGTTCGTCAGTTTCGGGCTTGTCATGGGCACGAGTCGTGTGATTGGCTTCTTAGGCCCCATTTTGGGTTTTCGGATTGGCGAGGACGGTTCATGCGGCCCTTGGTCTGGGTGATAGCGGGAATGGGGTGCGCGCTTGCCGCGGCGCCCTTTGCTGCGTCCGCTCGGCCTCAGCCCGCTGCGGCTAAGGCTCCGGTGTCACCCGGAGCCTTAGAACGATCTTTCCTAATGATGGATATGGCGCGCCCAACCTTCACCGCGCCCGCTCCTGGTTTTCAACGCACGAGCCTTGACGATTTCACAACCAGCCCACGCTTTAAGGGGGATGATCATCCTGCCCGCGTTATGGGCGGGGTGTTCGAGATGCCCACCTATCGCGGTACGCCGCTAGACCCGGTCCGTCTCGTGCCCACTGCCCAGGTGAGCGGTGAAGGCCCGATGGTTTGGCGCACCGAGGAGGTGCTTCTGGATGGCTCCAAGGGTCGAACCAAGGGGGTGGTCGACAGTCTGCGCATGACCATCGGGGCTGTGGCACGTTTGCCCGCGGGTCTGGCGATGGGACGCGACCTAGAGACGGCGGACCTCGACCCCAAGACGTTCGATCTTTCTTACACGCGCGGCTGGCCATCGGCCCTGACCCTCAAGGCGGGGGCCTATGATCTGGATGTGTCGCCCCATGCCGGTCTGGGCATGTCCAATGCCGGGGGCTCTGCCGAGGCCGGGGCTATGGTCCGGTTCGGCTCCAATCTTGATACTGAATTTGTCCAGCGGTTTGCGTCTGGCCTCGGCATCCATGCTGTGGATGGCGCGCGCTATGGTGATCAAGGGCGCTGGTACCTGTTTGCCGCCGCCAGTGGCCGGGCTGTGGGCCTGAACATGACCCGCGACAGCCGAACCGGCGATCTGCGGCGCAGCGGTTGGTCCGTCGATCCCTCTGCCGCCATTATTGGCGACAGCCAAGCCGGTTTCGGTTGGCGCAAGGGGGCCATGCAGGCTTCGCTCGGCTATCTGCACCGAGAGATGAAGAACGAGTTTGGCGTGCGCGGGGCGGGCATGGGCGGTGACTCTATGGTCGCCTTCTCAATGTCGATCCATCCCCGCCCCTAAATCTGCGATTACGAGGCGGTGAAGGCCTGATTTTCTGGTCGGCTGACCGGTGCTGTTAAGGTTCTGTTATCCACAGTGCCTCCAACATCTTGTGGGCGGATCGCGATCAAGCCCTAGATAGAGCGTGTAGCTCTGCTAACGTCGTCTTTGGCTTGGCTTTGCTATCGATTCGCTGATTTGCTTTTGGGACTGACCTGATGACCGTTCAATCTTCGCTTATTCGTCCTGGGCTGATCACGCGTCCGGGTCTCTTGACCCCTTCGGCGGCCTATAAGCCGTTCCGTTATCCCTGGGCCTATGACTTCTGGAAGCGGCAGCAGCAGGTCCACTGGATGCCTGAAGAGGTGCCATTGGGCGAGGACTGTAAGGATTGGGCGACCAAGCTTAATGACGGTGAGCGCAACCTGCTGACTCAGATCTTCCGCTTCTTTACCCAGTCGGATATCGAAGTCGCCGACAACTATATGGAACGCTACAGCACGGTGTTTAAGCCCACAGAAGTGAAGATGATGTTGTCGTCCTTTGCCAATATGGAGACCATCCATATTGCCGCCTATGCGCTGCTGCTCGAAACCATCGGCATGCCCGAGAGCGAGTTCGGGGCTTTCCTTGAATATGAAGCCATGAAGGCCAAGCACGACTATATGGGCCAGTTCGGCGTCGGCACGGATGCCGATATTGCCCGGACGCTGGCCATGTTTGGCGGCTTTACCGAAGGGCTACAGCTCTTTGCCTCCTTTGCCATGCTCATGAACTTCCCGCGCTTCAACAAGATGAAGGGCATGGGCCAGATCGTATCTTGGTCGGTGCGCGATGAGAGCCTGCACTGCGAAGGTATTGTTCAGCTCTATCATGCTTTCAATGCCGAGACCGGCGTGGTCACCAAGGCCGTGGCCGACGATATTGTCGACTGCTGCAAGCACGTCGTCAGCCTCGAAGACAAGTTCATCGATCTGGCCTTCGAGGCCGGTGAGGTTGAAGGCATGACGCCTAAGGATATCAAGACCTATATCCGCTACATCGCCGACTGGCGCCTGCGCCAGCTGGACCTGCCAACCGTCTATGGTGTGACAGAAAACCCGCTGCCTTGGCTGCAGGTCCTACTGTCCGGCGTCGAACATGCCAACTTCTTCGAGGCCCGCTCGACCGAATATTCCAAGGCCGCGACCAAGGGCCAATGGCACGGGGCCGAAGGGGTCTGGGGCGAGTTTGACAAGCTCCTGTCCAAGCGCACCGAAAACGTGCTGCCGGCGGAGTAGGGAATTAGTGAGGCTGGTGGTCTAGCGCCTGCTCAAGGACCAGCAGGGCTTGAGGGTGCGGTATTTTGAAATGGGCAGATAATTGCTCAGCTAGAGCGCCGCTTCTTTTGGCCCAAAGATCAACAAAATCCAACACAGTGGCGCCGATGAGGTCGCCGTCTGAGCCATAACGCCAGACGATGCCTTGTGAATCTTCGACACCTCTCGTCGCGGGCGCGGTCTGATTTGAGATATAGAGAACGTCTGTCAGGGCGTCATAGGTTACGCTGAAGGCTTGGCTAACCGCCATTTGCGTCTCTCCTCCAAACGATAGCCTCATCTGAAACTCGAGTTGAGGCGAAGAAAAAAGTCTTAACCAGAGCGGAAGTCCCGTCAATGAGTTTAACGGGCACCCGGAAGGGGTCACCGGATGCATTTGTGGTTTGAGCATCGACATAGACATATGAGTGAGAACGGCTTTTTTCAATGTGGGTCGGATTGAGCAAGGTGTTTTCGACAGCCGCAATCACAGACGGTAGATTGGCCGGAACTTCTGGGTGGTGAGCCCTGACATGATCAATTGTCTCGTCATAAAGGCGCACATTCGAAACCTGTGGCAGGACACCTGTTCTGATTATTCGAAATACGCTCATACGGGTTGATGAGACCTCGTCTTTGAAACCTCAGCCTCTATGACGCCCAAACATTAAAATGCCATCTAAAATCGTGTTTCTGTAATCAGTCTATAGCCATCCCTTTTCCACGACATCGGCAACGGCTCTGGACGCTGCGCCCCCACTTCCCAATCCTAGCCATTTCAGGTAGGAATGGCCATGACAGACACGCAAAATCCGCTGGCGATCCTAGACCAGCTTGAAGATCTCTATGAGAGATCGGTGCGCAACCTGCGCACATCCCTTCGCGACTATTTGACGACCGGACAGAGGCCCGACCCGGCCTTGCGGGCTTCGGGGGCCTTTACCTATCCCGAACTTCGCCTGATCCATGGCGGCGAGGTGCAGCCGCGCCTGCACCGGGCCTTTGCCCGCCTCTCAGCGCCGGGCGTCTATGTGGCGACCATCACCAAGCCCGCCCTGTTTCGCGACTATCTGGTCGAGCAACTGACTCTGCTCCAGCAGGATTTCGACGTCACGCTCGAGGTTGGCCTGTCGCAGCAAGAGATTCCCTATCCCTATGTCTTGGACGGGGCCGAGGGACTGTCGCTCGACGGGGCCGTCTCGGCCGACCTTGGCCGTTGGTTCCCGACCACGGACCTGTCCCATATTGGCGATGAGTTGGCCGATGGTCTTTGGATCATGGATCCGGAAGAAGACCGGCCTCTGGCCCTGTTCGATGGACTGCGGGTCGATTTCTCGCTCGCTCGGCTCAAGCACTATACCGGCACCCCGGCTGAGCATGTTCAGCAGTTCATCCTGTTCACCAACTATAACCGCTATGTCGACGAGTTCGTCCGCTGGGGCTGTGAGCAGTTGGCGGCGGGCTGCGACTATACCGCCCTATCCTGCGCAGGCGGGGTTGTGGTCACGGCTGAGACGCCCGATCCAGAGGCGGCGGTCGCGGGTGGACCCTGGCGCAAGCACCAGATGCCGGCCTATCACCTGATGGCCCCCGGAGGCCGGGGCGTAACCCTGGTCAATATCGGCGTTGGGCCTTCCAATGCCAAGACCATCACCGACCATCTGG
The DNA here is from genome assembly GCA_903884915.1 of uncultured Caulobacteraceae bacterium. Classification (GTDB taxonomy): domain Bacteria; phylum Pseudomonadota; class Alphaproteobacteria; order Caulobacterales; family Caulobacteraceae; genus CAISGS01. The sequence goes on from CAISGS010000573.1 coordinate 5,830, forward strand.
CCGTCCTGCGGCCCCAGGCCTGGCTGATGATCGGCCATTGCGGTGGCCTGCGTTCCAGCCAGACCATCGGCGACTATGTGCTGGCCCACGCCTATCTGCGCGATGATCATGTTCTGGACGATGTGCTTGGCCCCGAAATCCCGATCCCACCCATTGCGGAGGTGCAGATGGCCCTGCACCGCGCGGCAGAGATCGTCACCGGCGAAACGGGCGACACCCTGAAAAAGCGGCTGCGCACCGGCACGGTGGTGACCACGGACGATCGCAATTGGGAACTGCGCTATTCGCAGTCTGCCTATCGCTTCAACCAGTCACGGGCGGTGGCCATTGATATGGAAAGCGCGACCATCGCCGCCCAAGGCTACC
>CAISGS010000574.1 GCA_903884915.1 uncultured Caulobacteraceae bacterium
CCCGAGACGACGACGCCATAGACCGCCCAACGGGCCGCAGCATGGGCCTCATGTTGGGGTAGGACAAAGATCAGCATCATCAAATTGAGCAGGGTCGGCGCCGCCGCCGAAAGACCAAAGCGGCCCCTCGCGTTCAAGACGCCCGATAGGTGCGCAGTGATGGCCATACAGGGCAAATAGGGCATGGCCAGCTGAGTTAAGATCACGGAAAGTTTGAACTTTTCCGGGGCAGAGACATAGCCCGGATTCATGATCATCATCAGCCAAGGCATGGCCAACTGGGCCGCAATGGTCAAGATGATGGTCGCCGCCGCCAGCGAGGCCATAGCGTCCGCAACCAGTTGATCAGCGATCTCTTCGCCATCTTCGCTCAGAGATTTCGAATAGGCCGGTACAAAGGCAGCGGCAAAGGCACCCTCCGCAAAGATCCGCCGAAAGAGGTTGGGGAAGGCCAGCGCTGTGGCATAGGCGTCCCCAGCGATCGTGGCGCTGGCGCCAATGCGGGCCGTAATGACCAGATCGCGCGCCAGACCCATGAACCGGCTGACCAAGGTCAGGCTCGAATATATCAAAGACGAGCGCATCAGGCTCGCCCCGGGCTTAGGGGCAGGCGTCTTGGGCGATTGCGCCGGGGTCTGATCAGGCAAGGGTTCGGTCACTGCGCGGCCCTAGCTTGCGAGGCCTTCTGGGTCAAGCCTAGGGGCGGGACATAACCGGCCACGACTAGCGGCCAACACTGGCGCGGGCGCGCTGGAGACGGGGCTTGGGCTTTCCGTGCGGGGCGGATTCTTCCTCGTCCAGGACCTTGAGGAGCTGGGTCTTGATCGCGCCGATGCGTCGTGGATCAGTCAGACCCTGCCCGTCACTGTCGTGAACATAGAAGGCATCGACGGCCCGCTCGCCATAGGCGTCAATATGGGCCGACTGGATCGATAGCCCCCCGTCCGACAGGGTGCGCGCCAGATCCGCCAACAGGCCCGGGCGGTCTCGGCCCGAGGCCTCAATCACTGTGGCCTCTTCGGAGGTGTCATTGTCCATCACGACAGAGGGTGAGATCGAGAAGGCAGCGGCACGGCCCAGTTCGATGGCCGCGCGGCCCTCCAGCGTGATGGGCTCGCCGCGCGCAGCCGATTCCAGCGCCGCGATCATCCGGTCCAGCGCCCTTGGATTGTCCCCGCCAAAGGGCGCGCCACTGACATCCTGCACAAAGAACACGTCCAAGGCCTGACCGGCGCGCGAGGTATAGACCCGCGCCCCGACGACATTGGCCCCCATGGCCGACATGACCTGCGCCAGATCGGCAAACAGACCGCGCCGGTCGCTGGCCGCAATGGTGATCTCCGATGCATTGCGATCTTTGGCGATCCGAGCACTGGCGGCTGCCCCGCCCATTTCAGCGGCCCTGAGACCGAGCCTTGCATGGCTGGCATGTTCGTCGAGCGAGAAGCCCATAAAATAGGCGTCCTCCATCATCGATACCCAAGGGGCGATGGCGGGATTGATCTCGATCAACTGCTCACGGATCGCACCGGCAGCGGCCTGCTGTTGGCGCAAGACCGATGCGGTGGGGTCCGAGCCGCGTCCGCCTCGGAACACGGCCTCGGTGGCAGTGAAAAGCTCGCGCATGAGCTGGCCCTTCCAGCCGTTCCAGACACCCGGGCCCACAGCGCGGATATCGGCCACGGTCAGGACCAGCAACAGGCGCATCCGCTCAGGATTTTCCATGATCCGCGCAAAGGCTGTGACCGTGCGCGGGTCAGCGACATCGCGCTTTTGAGCAAAGTCGCTCATAACCAGATGGTGCTCGACCAGCCACGCGATCAGTTCGATCCGGTCGCGCTCAAGTCCCAGCCTTTCGCAGGCCGAGCGTGCCGCCCGGGCACCGGCCTTTTCTTGCCCGCCCTCGCCGCCCTTGCCCGTATCGTGCAGCAGCATGGCGAGGAAC
>CAISGS010000575.1 GCA_903884915.1 uncultured Caulobacteraceae bacterium
AGCCCCAAGGATCGTTGGTTTAACGGTCGATTATTGGGCGTCTGGCCCCACATCGAGAACATCAAGTCCCTTGGCAAGGCGCGAGTTGCGGTAGCCATAGAGGATATAGATGGTGGCCCCAACTGCGGCATAGCTTAGCAGCAGAATCGCCGGGATTGGGTCGCCGGACCTCGCCTTGATGACGATGTCTATCACCAACGGTGCCACCATCACGAGGCAGAAGAGGATACCCAGAACGGGAACCAAGCCAATCCAAGCGCCATTGATCCAGATGCCGCCGCCCGGAACGCGGAAGGGACGCTCCAGATCGGGTCTTGTGCTGCGCAGATACATGACGCTGAGGCAGACAATGCCAAAGGCCGTGGCGGTACCGAGGCTCACCAGATCGCCCAAGATGCTGATGGGCAGGGTGGCCGCAGCCGTCGCAATGGCACCGCCGAGAAGCAGTGTGCCAATCCAAGGCGTACGATACTTGGCGTGCAAGGTGGCAAACACCTTGGGCAGCAAGCCATCACGGGCCATGGCGAAGAAGACGCGCGTTTGGCCATAGGTGAGGATCAGCATCACCGACGACAGACCGGCAATGGCCCCGATCTTGATCAGCTTGGCGAACCACGGAAGGTTCATGGCGTCAACGGCGACGGCGATAGGCTCAGGCACGCCAAGCTTGGCGTAGGGCACCACGCCGGTCAGGACGGCGGCCACGGCCATATAGATCAGGGTGCAGATGACCAGCGAGCCTAGGATGCCGATGGGCACGTCCTTTTGTGGGTTGATCGCCTCTGCCGCCGCTGTCGAAACGGCTTCAAAGCCGACATAGGCGAAGAAGATCACTGAGGCCGCTCGGAACACACCGCTGACCCCGTATCCGCCGAAGTGGCCGTTATTCTCTGGGATGAACGGGTGCCAGTTGGCTGTGTTGATGTAAAAAACACCAAAGCCAATGAACAGAAGCAGAATGCCGACCTTTACCAGAACGATGACATTGTTGACGTTGGCCGATTCCGACACGCCCAGAACCAACAGGCCAGTCACTACCAAGATGCCGAACGCGCCGACCAGGTTGAAGTTGCCGGTGGTGACAAAGCTCAAGGCCCCGTCTGGACCCGCAACCGACTGAATGAACGAACTGGCATATTGCGGCGGGATAATGATCCCCAGATCCTTGAGAAGACTTGTCGCATAACCGGTCCAGCCTGCCGCCACAGTCGCTGCGGCAATGCCATATTCCAGCACCAGCAACCAGCCCATAGTCCAGGCGAAGACTTCGCCCAAGGTGGTGTAGGCATAGGTGTAGGCTGATCCGGCGACGGGCATGGTCGAGGAAAGTTCGGCATAGCACAGGCCAGCAAAGGCGCAGGCGAGGCCAGCAATGATGAAGGACAGCATCACGGCTGGGCCTGCAAAGTTCGCCGCCGCATTACCGGTCATCACATAGATACCGGCACCAATGATGCAGCCGATGCCAAGGAAGACGAGATTGACCGGTCCAAGTGTGCGCTTAAGCGCGTTGCCTTGGGCCTCGCGCTGAATCTGATCAATCGATTTCTTGATCAGCAGTCTGTTTCCGCTGGGTGCGGTGCCGTCCGCCATAGGTTGAAGCCCCCTTGAGCGCGTCGACCGAACCGGTCTGCGCGTGATTTACTTGTCGCAAGGTTAGTCAGCCAAGGGCGATGATGCAATCCACTCGCACGCTCTGGTCGCTAATGAGGCGTGATTGGTTCAATTTCATGGCCCTAACGGACTTGTTTCGAGCAGAGGTGACGTATTGGTACCGGTTGAGGTAAGCCCTAATTCATGAGTCTGCCGATCGAAGCCATCATTCCGGACCTCAAGTCTGCGCTTGCTGAGCAGACCTGCGCGGTGCTCGTGGCCGCGCCGGGGGCGGGTAAGACCACGCGGGTGCCGCTGGCACTCTTGGATGAGCCTTGGCTCAAGGGTGGTAAGATCATCATGCTCGAGCCTCGGCGTCTGGCCGCGCGGGCGGCGGCGGCGCGGATGGCTCAGACCTTGGGGGAGGTCGTTGGCGAGACGGTGGGCCTGCGCGTGCGGCTCCAATCCAAGATCGGCCCCAAGACCCGCATCGAGGTTGTCACCGAAGGCGTATTCAGCCGCATGATCCTCGACGATCCGGGACTTGAAGGTGTCGGTGCAGTCCTGTTCGACGAATTTCACGAGCGCAGTCTGGATGCGGATCTGGGCCTTGCCTTGGCCCGCGATGCGCAACTGCTGCTGCGCGATGATCTGAGGCTTCTGGTCATGTCCGCGACCTTGGATGGGGCCCGGGTGTCCAACCTCTTGGGCGACGCGCCGGTGATCGAAAGCCAAGGTCGGCAATTTCCCGTCGAGACAATCTATCTCGGACGCGATCCTGCCCGGCGTTTGGAAGAGCAGGCCGCGCGTGCCGTGCGCAAGGTGCTGGGCGAGCAACCCGGAAGTCTCTTGGTCTTTTTGCCCGGGCAGGGCGAGATCCGCCGCGTGGAGCGGATGCTGCATGATGCGGGCCTGCCATCCAATGTCGATATAGCGCCGCTCTACGGAGCCTTGGAGTTAAAGGCCCAGGATCAGGCCATCGCCCCGGCAGCGCCCGGACGGCGCAAGGTGGTGCTGGCCACCTCCATCGCCGAGACCAGCCTGACCATCGAAGGCGTGCGTATGGTGCTAGACTGTGGTCAGGCGCGGGTGCCGCGTTTTGATCCCTCCAGTGGACTGACCCGGTTAGAGACCGTACGGGTTAGCCGGGCAGGGGCCGGTCAACGGCGGGGCCGGGCCGGGCGAACCGAGCCGGGCGTCGCCTATCGCCTCTGGGATGAGGCCGAAACCCGATCCTTACCGGCCTTTGCGCGACCTGAGATCCTCGACAGCGACCTTTCGGGACTGGCGCTAGACTTGGCGCGTTGGGGCGCGCAGTCGGCTGATGACCTGGCTTTTCTGGACCGCCCCCCGGCTGCGGCGCTTGCTGAGGCGCGAGGGCTGCTGTCGCGGCTTGGGGCCTTGGATGCCAAGGGGAGCTTGACCGCCCATGGCGAGGCGCTGACCGCCATGCCTCTGCCACCAAGGCTGGCCCATATGGTGCTTCGGGGCGCGCAGAGCGGGGCGGGCCTTAGGGCAGCTCAGATCGCCGCCACCTTGACCGAGCGCGGCCTTGGCGGGACGGGCACCGATTTGGCCTCTCGCCTGCAACGTTCGGCACGGGATGACACACCGCGAGGCCGAGACGCCCGCACGCTCGCGGCCCGCTGGGCTAAGTCGGCAGGCGGTGCCAAGTCCAAGGGGGAGCCGCTTGACGAGGCTCAGCTTCTGGCCTTGGCCTTTCCCGAGCGACTGGCAAGGGCTCGGGGTCCCGCTGGAGAATTTCAGTTGGTCAGCGGCCGAGGGGCCTATCTTGATCCAACCGACATGCTGGCGCGGGAGACCTGGCTTGCCATTGGCGAATTGGGCAGTGGTGAGGCCAAGGACCGGATCTTGTTGGCCGCGCCGCTGGATCAGGCCCGGGTAATGGCCGCCTTTGCCGATCAGATTGTCACCGAAGATCGCTTACAGCCCAATCCGCAGGGCCGCCTCAAGGCTGTGCGCCTCAAGCGGTTAGGCAAGATCGTGTTGGAAGAGCGCGCGATCGACAGGCCCGAACCCGTCATGATCGCCAAGGCCTTGCTGGCGCAGGTCCGTGACGAGGGCTTGGCGGGGTTAGGCTGGGGCGAGGCCGCGACGGCGCTTCGGGCCCGCGTGGCGTTCCTGCGCGCTAAGGACGGGGATGTTTGGCCGGATCTATCTGACGCGGCCCTGCTATCACGGCTGGAGGACTGGTTAGAGCCTTTGCTGGCCGGGCGCAGCGCCTTGGCAGAGGTGCGTGATGGGGCGCTTGAGGCTGCCCTCAAAACCCTTGTGCCGTGGGATCAGCAGCGCAGGCTTGATCAACTGGCCCCGACCCATTGCATCGCGCCGACGGGCTCGCGGATGACCATCGACTATGGGGCTGATGGCGGGCCAAGGGCGCAGGTGCGGGTGCAGGAACTGTTTGGTCTCGGTGTTCATCCGATGTTGGCTGAGGGGAGGGTGCCTTTGACCTTGGCGCTCTTGTCCCCGGCCCATCGTCCGATCCAAGTCACCAAGGATCTGCCCGGCTTTTGGCGCGGCTCATGGAAAGAGGTGCGCTCAGAGATGAGAGGCCGCTATCCGCGCCACGCTTGGCCCGAAGA
>CAISGS010000576.1 GCA_903884915.1 uncultured Caulobacteraceae bacterium
CAAGAGCACATTGCCAAGGCTCTTAGACATCTTTTCAGCGTCCATGGTCAGGAAGCCATTATGCATCCAATAGCGCGCATAGACCGGATGTTCATGACCCGGCCCCGCCTTGGCGCAGACGCTTTGCGCGATCTCATTCTCATGGTGCGGGAAGATCAGATCGTGACCACCACCATGAATATCGATGGGTGAGCCAAGAGCCGCCTCGACCATGGCCGAGCATTCAATATGCCAGCCCGGACGGCCCGGACCAAAGGGGCTGTCCCAGACCGGTTCGGAGGGCTTGGAAGGCTTCCACAGCACAAAGTCGGCCCCATGGCGCTTATAGGGGGCCACCTCGACCCGCGCGCCGGCAATCATATCGTCGAGATTGCGGCCCGACAGTTGCCCATAGGCGTCATAGTTTTGGGTATCGAACAGCACATGGCCCTCAGCCTCATAGGCCGCGCCCTTGGCCAGCAAACCGCTGATCATGGTGATAATGTCGCCCATATGCTCCGTCGCACGCGGCTCCAGATTAGGTCTAAGGGCTAAAAGGGCGTCCATGTCCGCGTGATAGGCGGCGATATAGCGATCCGTAATCACACCGATCTCAACGCCCTCTTCCGTGGCCTTGAGGTTTATCTTGTCATCAACATCGGTGAAATTGCGCGCATAGACCACCGCATCCTTGCCATAGAGTCGGCGCAGCAGGCGATAGAGCACGTCAAACGCCACCACCGGGCGGGCATTGCCGACATGGGCATAGTTATAGACGGTCGGCCCACAGACATAGAGCGTCACGCGCTTGCGGTCGCCAGGTTCAAAGGCACGTTTGTCGCGGGCCAAGGTGTCGTGGAGCGTCAGGGTCATGGACATCATTCAAAACGAAGTTGGGGCTGAGTTGGGCTAGCCAAAAGCCAATTTAAGCCCATATAACTATTTGTCCTGCGACTAGCCATCACAGGTTTCCACCGTACTGATCCGATCGGGCTTTCTGGTCGTAGATGTGCTGGGTGTCACGCGTCATCCCGGAACCCTCGTTCCGGCGCAACTCAACCCCAAGGACTCTCCCATGGATGCTCTGGCAAAAGACCGGACCCTCATTGGCAATATCGGTTCAGATGCAGAAGGTCTGATCAAGCCAACCCGCGAAGAGGCCATGGCTGCCGTTCGCACCCTGCTCGCTTGGGCCGGAGATGATCCGCGCCGTGAAGGGTTGCTCGACACCCCCAAGCGCGTGGTCGAAGCCTTTGGTGAATGGTTCCAAGGCTATGAGCAGGATCCATCGGTGGAACTGTCGCGAACCTTTGAAGATGTGCAGGGCTATGACGATATGGTCATGCTGCGCGGCATAGAGGTAGAGAGCCACTGCGAACATCACATGGCCCCCTTCATCGGCAAGGCCTATGTCGCCTATATGCCGACCAACCGGGTCGTGGGCCTGTCAAAACTGGCGCGGGTCGTTGAGATCTATGCCAAGCGCCTCCAAACCCAAGAAACCATGACCCAGCAGATCGTCGATGCGATCAATGAAAGTCTAGATCCAGCGGGCGTTGCGGTCATGATCGATGCTGAGCACCAGTGCATGTCAACGCGCGGCGTTCACCACCGCCATGTCAGCACCATCACCACGCGCTTCACAGGCCTGTTCAAGACCAACCAAGCGCTGCAAGACCGCTTCCTCGCCCTCGCCAATCCTCGCTGATCGGATGGCAGACTTTCCCGTTGCCGCCAATCAAGAGGCCCTCGAGCGCGGTGTCGATCTGGCCCCCCGCTTTGACGATAAGGGCCTGATCGCGGCGGTGGCGACCCATGCTGAGACCGGCGAGGTCCTCATGCTGGCCTGGATGAATGCTGAGGCTCTAAAGCTCACCCTCGATACGGGCGAGGCTCACTATTTCAGCCGCTCGCGCCAAGCCCTCTGGAAAAAGGGCGAGACCAGCGGTCAGGTCCAGAAGGTCACCGAACTTCGCGCCGACTGTGATCAGGACGCCGTCTGGATCAAGGTCCTGCCACAGGGCGACGGCGGGGCCTGCCACGTCGGCTTTCGATCCTGCTTTTACCGCGTGTTGGACCAAGGCAAGCTCGTCGAACGCGATTAACGCGGTTGATGGACCTTACCGTGCCTTGGTCGCAGGCCCGGTCACCGCATCAATAACGCTTTTCAGCCCCGTCAAGACGACCTTGCGGGCCTCTTGGCCCTCTTCGGTCTCATCATGGCGCATCAGCCGAAGGGCGTTCATATGGGCTTGGAAGGCAGGATCACTCCACTTGCCCGCCTCTCGCGACCGATCAATCAGTTCGCACAGGCTGTAGGCCGCCTCACCCATCTGCGCCTTGCCGAAGGCGCCGGCGAGGGCAAAGATTTCATTGGCGACATTGTAGCAATTGGTCAGGGCCTCAGGATTGGGATCAGCCGTCACCGACGCTGCACTATCCAGCAGCTGGAGGACCTTTTTGTCCATCGCACTCAAGACCTTGTCCCGGATGGATTCCATATTGCTTTCGGCATCGTCCATAGCCTCCTGAACGGTCTTGCCGCCGGGAAGCTTGATCAATTTGGAAAGCCGGTTTTCAAATCGGCGTCTTGTTACCGTCACAGCTGTGCTTTCTGAGGCTGGAGCAAGGAATCAATGGCGTCTTGCGACATGTTGGGCGTACTGGCCGTACCCACCTCTAACGGCAGGTCATCATGGCGTCGCCCTTCGGTTCCCGGAGGCGGGCCGGCAAATTTGAACCGGCGGTCTGGACCAGAATAGGTTGTGCACTCGATAAAGACTCGATTTTCCCGCGCGACCCAGATCACCCGATCCAGAAGCACGCGAGGCACGATGGGCTTGGCGACCAAGAAGCTTGCGCCGCAATCACGCCCCTTGGTGACATTGGACACTTGGGTGTGGCCAGACATGAAAATGACCGGCGCGGCGCAGTTTGGCTCAATTTTCGAGGTGCGCAGCCACTTTACGAACTCATAGCCGTCCATGTCTGAAAGCTGAGAGTCGACGATGATCAGGTCTAGCAGATGGCTCTTGACCATCTCCATGGCAGAGGCCCCAGACATGGCCCGAAGCGGCGTACGCACGCCAAATCCATTGAGCACCTGGACCAGAATGTCCATGCCTTGGGAACTGGCCTCCATCAACAGAACGGTGGCCCGCTCGAGGTTGATCTTGGCCTTAGGGTTGGTTGAGGGAGACGGCATGTTTGAGCCCTAGAAAAGATCGACATCGCCGGGCCTTGTCGCCGCGGCAATACGATCTTCGGCCCGGCGACCAAAACGGCGCACGGAGTGATCGAGGGTTAGATTTTGACTGGCCTGGGCCGGATTGACCTTCCATTCCGACGAAAGGCTCGGACCAAGCGCTTCGAGAAAGGATGATAGGGCCGATAGGCGCTGTATTAAGGAATCTAGACCCTGGGCCTGAACGATCCGCTCTGGGCTATGGGCACCTTGCGAGGTTGCCATCAGTTCGGCCACCAGTCCTTGGAACCGGTTGCCCATGCCTGCAAGGTCACGGGCCTCAAGCGCAGCCGTCTGAATCACCTCGGACAGACAGACCTGGCCATCCGTAGAGCCGAGCGCTTGGACGGGACTTGACGGTGTCATGATCAAAAGAGCTCCAACGCGCCGGAGTCGACCGGGGCAGACGGCTTGGTCCGCCGCTCGATTTCAAACACACTGGCCTCATCCTTGGCTAGCGCCATCTGCCGGACCCGACCGGAAATGGGCCAGAATTGAATGCGCCGTGCCCGCTCACCGCCCAAGCTGCCGCCGGCAAAGCTGATGCCTTCCTGCTTCAGGTAGCGCTCGGCAAAGCGGGCATTTTGATCGCCAATATCAGTCAGGCCGCTGATGACCCGTGCACCGCCAAAGAGCTTGGCTTGTAAGCGCTCACGCCGGGCGCCCTGCCGCAGGAGGCCATTGACCAGAACCTCCATGGCATAGGCCCCGTACCGCACAGATTCGGTGGTCACATCTTCACCCTCCCCGCCGGGCAGCAGGAAGTGGTTCATTCCGCCCAGACCAGCCAAGGGATCACGAATACAGGCGGCAACGCAGGAACCGAGGATGGTTGTCAGCATGACGCTGGCATCATCGGTGACATAGTGCTCCCCCTGAACCACGTGCACACGTCGTTCAGGCAGCGCTATTGGCTCCTGTTCGCGTGACACGAGGCTCATGTGAGGGGCCCAAAGACCGCTTCGATCTTTTCTTTCAGAATCGTCACGGTGAAGGGTTTGACCAGATAGTTATTGACCCCGAACTGCACAGCACGCTGCACCAACTCGCGGTCAGCACGACCGGTCAGCATGATGAAGGCGGTCTTGGCGATCGGGGGATGGCCACGGATAGCACGCAACAGGGCCAATCCATCCAGCTTGGGCATATTGAAGTCGGATATGACCAGATGGCTCGGACGAGAGATCAGTTGCCGCAAGGCATCTTCACCATCCACGGCATCGCGAAATTCGGTGAAGCCCAATTGCTGCAAGCCATTGCGCACCAAGGCGCGCATGGTCATTTGGTCGTCTACGATGAGAACAGAAATTCCCGAGGCCGCTGGCATTACGCCCTCTCCCGCCGGTCTAGATTGCAAAGATTGAGCACCATAGGACCCAAGCGCTCCAAGGGCGCCTGACGCTCTACCGCGCCGATTTCAAAGGCCACGCGCGGCATGCCGTAGACCACGCTGGACGATTCGTCTTGACCAAGGGTGGAGGCCCCCGCGTCGCGCATCATCTTCAGACCCTTAGCGCCATCGCGGCCCATTCCGGTCAGGATCAACCCCACCGACTGACCGCCGACCGCGCGTGCGACCGACTCAAACAGCACATCCACCGAGGGGCGATGACCATTGACCAGATCAGCAGGCTTGAGACGGCAACGCAGTTGGCCAAGGCCGCTGACCTCCAGATGCTGCGCCCCGCCGGGTGCCAGATAGATCTGACCAACCTCTAGGGGCGCGCCCTCACTGGCTTCGCAGACCGAGGCCGCGCAGCTGCGATTGAGCCGCTCGGCAAAGCTGGCCGTAAAGCTGGCGGGCATATGTTGGGTGATCACGGTCGGCGGGCAATTGGCCGGGAAGTTGGACAGGACCGCCAACAGGGCCTCAACACCACCGGTCGAGGAGCCAATGGCCAGAACTCGGCCATCGGACTTGAAGGCGTCTGCCTGTGGCTTGGCGACCACCGCTTGGCTAAAGGCGCGCATCTTGGCACGGGCGGCGGCCTTGACCTTATCGGCCAGCTCGGCAAAGGCTTCCTTGGCTGCAACCCCGTTCATGGGCTTGCCCACACAATCAAAGGCCCCAATCTCCAGAGCCTTTAGGGTCGCCACCGCGCCATGTTGGGTCAGGGTCGAGACCATGATCACGGGCATGGGCCGAAGCCGCATAACCTTTTCAAGAAATTCCAAACCGTTCATGTTTGGCATTTCGATATCGAGGGTAATGACGTCGGGATTTAAGGCCTTGATCGCGGTGCGCGCCTCAAGCGGATCGGACGCGGTTCCGATCACCTCTATGGCGGGATCTTGCGACAGCACAGCCTTAATCAGCCCCCGCATGGTGGCTGAATCATCGACAATCAGGACGCGGACAGGGCTCAAGCCTTACCCCCCACAAGCCGGTAGGTGGTCAGACCATCGGTCTCAAACAGCGCCGTCGCAGGCCCGGACACCCGCTCCGAATGGCCGATATAGAGCCGCCCCCCGGGCCCCAGCAGCGGGGCATAGCGGCTCCAGATCCGGGCTTGGGTCTCTTCTTCGAAATAGATCACTACATTGCGGCAGAATATGACGTCAAAGGGGCCCTTCATTGGCCACTGACCCATCAGGTTCAGCTCGCGGAAACTCACCAGATCACGCGCCGCCTCACCCACGCCCCAACGCTTGAAGGCATCATCAGGATTGGGCACGAACCAGCGCTTCATCAGATCGCGTGGAATGGCGGAGCAGGATTCCTCGTCATAGAAGCCCGCCTTACCTTCTGCCACCACATTGAGGTCAATGTCCGAGGCCAAGATCTTGATGTCATAGCGGCCGGCATCGGGCAGCAGTGACAGGATGGTCAGGGCGATGGAATAGGGTTCTTGGCCGGTCGAACAGCCCGCCGACCAGATTCGTACCCGTCCGCCGCGCTTGGCCTGCGCCAACAGGTCTGGCAAGACCTTGGTCTTCAGATGGTCGAAATGGTGCGGCTCGCGAAAGAAGCGGGTGACGTTGGTGGTCAAGGAGGCCAGCATCTTTTGACGCTCTTCGACCCCGGCTTGGCTCGCCACCAGCGCGCAATAGTCTTTGAAGCTCTTGAGGCCCAAGGCCCGCAAACGCTTGGCCAAACGCGAATAGGCCAAGGTCGCCTTGGAGTCCGGCAGGGCAATCCCCGCATCGGCATGCAGCATGGCCGCAATGTTGCGAAAATCCTCTTGGGTAAAGGGATATTCCCCCTCTACGAGGTTTTTGCTGCCGCTGCTGGGCCGCTTAATATCTGCCTGATCGCTCATGCGGCCTCAGCCTCACGGTCGGGGAGGACCCGCTCCAGATAGATTAGGCTGATCATCCGGCCTTCCATCGACAGGATGCCCTTAACAAATTGCTGCACCAGATCGGAGGCCACATCGGGCGTCGACTGGATCTGGTCATCGCGAACCGTGATGATATCGCAGACCGCATCGACCAGAAGGCCGACCAGCTGTTCTTCAATCCGGGTCACGATGATGACGTGCCGTTCGGTCGGCTCGGTCATCTGCAGACCCAGACGCGAGCCCAGATCAACAATGGGCAGGACGGCGCCGCGCAGATTGATCACACCGCGCACAAAGACGGGCGTTCTGGGCAAGGGCGTTGCCGGGGTCCAGCCGCGGATCTCGCGCACCGACATGATGTCGACGCAAAATTCCTGCGCGCCAATCTGAAACGAGATCAGCTCACGCAGGGCACTGTTGGAGGAGGAGGTGGTCATTGGGGTCATGGTCCTAACCTGCCGCTGCCAGCTTCGCGTCGCTGCGGGCCTTTTCCCGTCGCCGGGCGGCCACCACATTGTCGACATCCAAGATCAAGGCCACGCGGCCATCGCCAAGGATGGTGGCGGCGGCAATGCCCTCGACCTGTCGGTAATTGGCTTCAAGAGACTTGATCACCACCTGCCGCTGGCCCTGAATGGCGTCGACCATCAAGGCCGCGCGCGCACCGCCCTCGCCTTCGACCAAAAGGGCCACGCCCTTGGTCGGATCGAGCGGTGTAGTCCGATAGCCCAACATGGCCCCGACATCGATCAGCGGGGTGTAGGTGTCGCGAATGGCAATGACATAGGCGTCCGGACCTATGGCCCGCACATCCTGAGCCTTAGGCTGCAGGCTTTCGATAATCGCAGTCAGGGGCGCAACCAGCGTATGGTCACAGACCGAGACGACCATGCCATCCAAGACCGCAAGGGTCAGGGGTAGGCTCAAGGTAAAGGTCGAGCCTTGACCGGGCCGCGAGGTGATAGCGATCCGGCCTCCGAGCCCCTGAATGGAGCGCTTAACCACATCCATGCCGACGCCGCGTCCGGAAATGTCAGACACCGATGAGGCGGTCGAGAAGCCGGGCATGAAGATTAGGTTGTCGACATCCTCATCGCTGAGGTTGGAATCGACCTCGATCAGGCCCTTATCAATGGCAATCTGGCGCACGCGGGGCCGATCAATGCCCTTACCGTCATCGGAAACCTCAATCACGATCCGGCCGCTGCGATGGGCCGCCGACAGGCGCACCGTCCCTTCAGGGCCCTTACCCGCAGCAACCCGAACCTCAGGCCGCTCAAGGCCATGGTCGATGGCATTGCGGATCATATGGGTGATGGGGTCGGTCAGGCGCTCGATAACGGTCTTATCAACCTCGGTGCCTTCGCCTTCAGTCACGAGGCGAACCTGCTTGCCGGTCATGGCTGCAACTTCGCGCACCAGACGTGGCATGCGCTGGAACACCGATTTGACCGGCTGGGCGCGGATAGCCATCACACTGTCTTGAATCTCGCGGGTCAGGTGCTCGAGATCGTCCAGACCCATGGCGATATTTGACGAGCGCGGAACACCGCTCTCGGTCACGCGCTGGGCCAACATGGCTTGGTTGATCACCAGCTCGCCGACCAGATCGATCAGGCGGTCAACCCGGTCCAGATCCACCCGAATGGTCGCCTGCTGCGCCGCCGCGCCATGAGCCGCATCCGGCGCCACACCTGCAGCGGCAGCCGTCGCCGCTAAGGGTGCTGGAATGGACGGTGCCGAGGCGGCAAAGACCGGCGCCGGGGCTGGCGCGGCCAAGATCTCAGCCATAATCGCCGCTGCAGGCGCTGCCTGAACGTCGGCCTGAGCCTGTTGAATCAGGGCCATAACGTCAAAAGGCTCATCGATGTTCGCCTCATCCAAGGTTGGGAGGCTGCTCGGGACGTCGTCTGCCGTAATGGTCAGGTCGCAGTCGCCATCGACAAACTCAAAGACCTCTTGAATGTCCGATTGGCTACGATCTGTCGTCAAGACGACCGTCCAGGCCAGATAGGCCTGCTCAGGTTCCAACTCGGCCAAGCGTGGAAGCTCTGCAGGGTCGATCGAGACCTGAATATCGCCAAGACGCTTCAATTCCCGCAGCAGTAGGCCGGTTTCATTGGCCTTGGCATAGAGGGCGTTCTTGGGCCGCAGTTGCACCGTCCAGCGACGCAGGGCCGGGCCCTCGGGCTCAAGGTCGATGATCCCCGCCGACAAGGGCGTAAAGCCGAAATCATCGCCAAACCCGTCATCATCCGACACGGTCAGCGGGATAAATTCCAAGCCGGGCATATCGTCAAGATCTTCGCTGGCGATTGGAGCCAGCGGTGCCTCACCGTTCAAGGCCTCGAGCGCCGCGGCCAGTTCCTGCGAGCGCGCCTCCTCAACCACACCGCCATCACGGGCCGCGCGGACATGGTCGGCCAGCACATCGGCGGCGCGCAGCATGACCTTGACGACATTGTTATCGGGCGCGAGCTTGCCCGCTCGCACATCATCTAGCGTCGTTTCAAACACGTGAGCAAAGCGAACCAGAGGCTCAAGACTAAAGGCCCCAGCGCCGCCCTTGATGGAGTGAACGGCGCGGAACACGGCATTGACCGTCTCAGAGTCGGTCTCGCCCTGCTCCATGGCCAAGAGGCCCGATTCGAGCTCGGACAGCTGTTCTTCGCATTCTTGGAAGAATGTGACCTTGATCGCTTCTAACGGATCCACGGGCGTTTGCTCCGGTTACAGGGCGCGTCAGGCCGCGACGCGGCGAACGGCGTCGATCAGCTTGTCTGGATTGAAGGGCTTCACGATCCAGCCGGTCGCACCGGCTGAGCGAGCGCGCTCTTTCTTTACCGAGTCGCTTTCGGTCGTCAGGACCAAGATCGGGGTTGCGCGATGGCGTTCGCTCTTGCGCACCCCTTCGATGAAGCCAAACCCGTCCATGCGCGGCATATTGATATCGGTGATGATCACATCGGGCATGGCCATGGATTCCAGAACCTCAAGGCCATGGACCCCGTCCACAGCCTGCACCACGGTGAAACCAGCATCGCCCAGAGCCAGCATCAGCATGTCGCGCATGGTGCGGGAGTCATCAACGGTCAAAACGATCTTGCTCAATGGACTAGCCCTGCTGAAGGTACGGCTGAAGATCCTCGGCACCAAACAGGCTCAAGGCCTCTTGAAATGCGGGGGACGGCGAGGAAATGGCGAAGGGTATGGTGTCGGCGGCCCAAGTGGCTTGGGCGGACATCAAGACCTGTAAACAGAGCCCGCCGAGACGCTGCACATTGGAGGCGTCAATGTCCAAAGGCATGTGACGAAGGGACAGGAGCTCAGAGCGCAAGGAGGCTGCGGCCTTGAGGTCGAGATTTTCAATCAGTTGCAGCCTCGAAGCAGAAGCAGGTTCGGTCATTTCAGTCCTCTGGGTTTGGGGTTACCAAACCGAGTGCGGCGCGCTCGATGACGGGTTCAGGACCCACATAACGATAGCTATAACCACCTAAATGACAGAGGGCAGTAAACAACTCATTTAATCATGAAGTTCTAAGAGACGAGCGCGAGCTCTATCGACCGCGAAAGGGTTGGGACGGCGATGCAGCGCCGTCCCAAAGGTTCAGACGGCTGGCTAGTTCAGTTCATCCTGAAGGTGACGCGCTGGCGCGGGGGCATCGTCGGCCTCAAGCCGCTCCATCAGGGCCTCAAGCTCTTGCCAGAGGGCCTTGGGTAAGCGGTCGGCAAACCGGTCATAGGCAGCGGGGATGAGGGACGCCTCTTCGCGCCAAACATCCCGGTCAACCGATAGGAGCAGGTCCATCTGCGCTTCAGACAGGTTCAGGCCAGACGTATCGATCGCCCCCTTGGCAGGCAGATTACCGATCGGCGTGGCCTCAGCCTGGGCCGTGCCCTCGAGACGTTCGACGATCCACTTCAGGACGCGGCTATTTTCGCCATAGCCGGGCCAGACGAACTTGCCGCCCTCATCCTTGCGGAACCAGTTGACGAAATAGATGCGCGGCAGCTTGGCCGCATCGGCCTTTTTGCCAACCGAGAGCCAGTGATTGAAGTAGTCACCCATATTATAGCCGCAGAAGGGCAGCATGGCGAAGGGATCGCGGCGCAGCTCGCCGACCTTGTTTTCGGCAGCAGCCGTGCCTTCGGAGGCGACGTTCGAGGCGAGGAACACACCGTGCTGCCAGTTGAAGGCTTCGGTCACTAAAGGAACAGCCGAGGCCCGGCGTCCGCCAAACAGAATGGCCGAGATTGGCACGCCCTTGGGATCTTCCCATTCCGATGCGACGGTGGGGCATTGGCCAGCCGGGGCGGCAAAACGCGCATTAGGATGGGCCGCAGGCTCGCCCAAGGCGGGCGACCAAGCGCGGCCCTTCCAGTCGGTCAAGCCCTCAGGCGGGGTGTCGGTTAGGCCTTCCCACCAGACATCACCATCAGCCGTCGTCGCGACATTGGTGAAGATGGTGTTGGCGTG
>CAISGS010000577.1 GCA_903884915.1 uncultured Caulobacteraceae bacterium
CCTCCTGCCGTGGCGCACCGTGCGTGACAATGTCGGGCTGGGGCTCGAATTCCGAGGGATAGACAAGGCCGCACGCCGCCGTCTCGTCGATGAAAAGCTAGACCTCGTCGGGCTTAGCGAATGGGCTGATCGCAAGACCGATGACCTGTCGGGCGGCATGCAGCAGCGGGTCGGTCTGGCCCGCGCCTTCGCCACCGATGCCGACATTCTGTTGATGGACGAGCCCTTCTCGGCCCTCGACCCCCTGATCCGCAGCCGCCTGCAAGATGAGTTGCTGGGCCTGCAAGAGCGCGTCCAGAAGACCATCCTGTTCGTCAGCCACGATCTGGACGAGGCGCTTAAGCTCGGTAACCAGATCTCGATCATGGAGGCGGGCCGCATCATTCAAACCGGCCAAGCGCAAGACATCATCCTTCGCCCTGCCAACGACTATGTGGCCCAGTTCGTGCGGCACATGAACCCGCTGTCGGTTCTAACCGGGGCCTCGGTCATGCGGCCCCTGTCCGACCTATCGGCCCCCAACGACCAGACCCGCTATCGGTTAGAGTTCACCAAGCAAGGCGGGCCCTTCGCCGCTTGGGCCGGTGAGCAACACTTAAAGCTCATCCATAACCCTGCCGACCCCGAAGCCTTAGGATCCGGACAGATGGCGGTCTGCAGCCTTCACACCCCGCTCATGACCCTGATCAAGCTGGTCAATGCCACGGGCCACGCCGTGCTGCTGATCGACGAGGGCAAGGTCTGCGGGATCTGCGGCCAGACAGAGATCATCGCCGCCCTGTCGCGCGGCTAAGGCCTAACGCTGCGCCGTCTGCCAGTTGCTGGCTTCGTAATAGTCGGCGTTGGAGGGCGGTAGGAGGGGCCTGCCTAGGATGTGGTCAGCGGCCTTTTCCGCCAGCATGATGGTTGGCCCATTGAGGTTGCCCGTCGTGATCGAGGGCATGATCGAAGCGTCCACGACCCGCAGTCCGCTGACGCCAATGACCCGCGCCTCGGCATCCACCACCGCCATCGGATCATCCTCGCGGCCCATCCTACAGCTACAGGAGGGGTGGTAGGCGGTCTCGACCTTGTCGCGGATGAAGGCGTCGATGGCCTCGTCGCTTACAGCATCCTTGCCCGGTTGCAGCTCTTCGCCGCGATAGGGATCGAACGGGGCTTGGGCGAAAATTTCGCGGGTCAGGCGCACGCAGGCGCGCATCTCGGTCCAGTCGTCCGGGTGGCTCATATAGTTGAAGCGAATTTCGGGCTTGGCGGAGGGATCGGCCGATTTGAGCCGCACCCATCCCCGGCTCTTAGACCGCATCGGCCCGACATGGGCTTGGAACCCATGCTGCTTGGCCATCGACTGACCATCATAGGTCACGGCCAAGGGCAGGAAATGGTACTGGATATCGGGATAGCGAATACCGGCCCGGCTGCGGATAAAGCCGCAGCTTTCGAAGTGATTGGTGGCGCCGAGCCCATCCTTGAACAGGATCCAGCGTGCGCCGATCAGGGCCTTGGCGATGGGGTTCATGGACGAATAGAGCGTCACCGGTTTCTTGCTGGCGATCTGGAAATAGAATTCCAGATGGTCCTGCAGGTTCTCCCCGACGCCGGGACGATCAACAACGACAGGCAGACCAAACCGGGTCAATTCTTCAGCGGGACCAACGCCCGACAGTTTCAAGATCTGCGGCGAGTTGATCGCTCCGCCAGCCAAGATCACCTCGGCGCGCGCCTTGGCCACGACCTCTTGGCCGCCGCGAACATAGCGAACGCCAACCGCGCGCTTGCCCTCAAATTCGACGCGCAGCACCTGAGCGTGGGTCAAGACAGTCAGGTTGGCACGCTTCATGGCCGGTTTGAGATAGGCATTGGCTGCGCTCCAGCGCCGTCCCTCTCCCACCGTCATGTCCATGCGGCCAAACCCCTCCTGCTGGCGGCCATTGACGTCGCGGGTTAAGGGATAGCCCGCCGCCTCTGCCGCCTGCATCCATGCGGCGTGAAGGGGGTTTTTCAAGCTGCCATATTGGGTCTTTAGGGGCCCGCCCTCTCCGCGATAGGCATCGCCGCCCTCGGCCCGGTCTTCGGCACGCCTAAAATAGGGCAGAACATCGGGGTAGGACCAACCCTGAGCCCCCTCCTCTTGCCAGCGCTCAAAGTCCAACGGATTGCCGCGAATATAGACCAGGCCATTGATCGAGGACGACCCGCCCAAGACCTTGCCGCGCGGGGTATGGATACGCCGCCCGCCCAAGGCCGGTTCCGGCTCGGCCTCATAGTCCCAGATATAGCGGGGATTGTTCATCGGGATCGACAGGGCCGTCGGCATCTGGATGAAGATCGAGCGATCGCTACCGCCGCTCTCGAGCAGCAGAACCTTGTGCTTGCCATCCTCGGTCAGGCGATTGGCAAGAACACAGCCCGCCGATCCTGCCCCGACGATGATGTAGTCAAACTCGGCATCCATCGGACGGTCCCTCAATAGGGCGCGTCAATATCGCCAAGCGCGACA
>CAISGS010000578.1 GCA_903884915.1 uncultured Caulobacteraceae bacterium
CGGGTGGGGGGTAGGAGGCTGTTCTCTTTCTTCCACTTTCCCCGCGAAGGCGGGGACCCAGACCCCCACTCACCGCCGGATCGGTCTTGGAACATCCTCGTCCTTCGACACGCTCAGGATGAGGATGAATGTGCAGTGATTGGATCATCCACTCCCACTCGCCGAGTTCCCCGCGCAGGCGAAGATCAGTGGGCCGCTTCCCGCCTGCGTAACCGGGGCTGGATCCCCGCCTTCGCGGGGAAGACGGGGGAGGGTAGGAGGCTGTTTTCTTTCTTCCACTTTTCCCGCGCGGGCAGGGCTTACGCCGCCTTGCCTTCGGTCTCGGCCATGCGTTGGATGGTGGCATAGTCGGTCTTGCCGGTGCCGAGGACAGGGATCTCGGTGACGTGCATGATCTTTCGCGGTACGGACAGTTCGGGCGCGCCGATGCTCTGTGCGTGAGCCACCAGAGGGGCGACCTTGGCGTCCAGCCTATCCGTGACCAGCACCAAACGTTCACCCTTGCGCGGATCAGGCATGGAAATCACGGCATGGCGAGCATCAGGCCACATCTGCAGGGCGAGGTCTTCAGCCGCCGTCAAGGACACCATCTCGCCGCCGATCTTGGCGAAGCGTTTGACGCGGCCCAAAATGGTGATCCAGCCATCATCGGCCAGTTCCACCACATCGCCTGTATCATGCCAGCCATCGACGGGGGCCTCGACCTGACCATCGTCATTAAGATAGCCAACCATGACATTGGCCCCGCGGACATAGAGACGCCCACCCGTGGGGATGCCCTCAACCGGCTCAACGCGCGTCTCGATGCCGGGCAGTAGGCCGCCGACCGTGCCGTGACGATTATCGGTTGGCTTATTCACCGCAATGACCGGCGCAGCTTCGGTAGCTCCATAGCCTTCCAGCAAGGGGATAGGACCGAACCGGTCCTTGACCAGTTTGTGGGTCTCGTCGCGGACCTTTTCGGCACCGCAGACGACGAACTGCAGACCCGAAAGGTCGCCGGGATCGGCTGCGCGGGCATATTGGTTGATGAAGGTGTCGGTTGCCAGCAACACGCTCGCACCGCTTTCGCGCACTAAGGTCGGGATCTGTTTGACGTGAAGGGGCGAGGGATATTCGAACGCCTTCATCCCATTGAGGATGGGCAAGAGCACGCCGGCTGTCAGGCCAAAACAGTGGAAGGTCGGCAGCGGATTAAAGAAGACCCACGCCGGATCGAGATCAATATGGGCGGCGATCTGGCGAACGTTCGTCACCAGATTAGCTTGGCTCAGGATCACGCCGCGCGGCGCACCAAAGCTGCCAGAGGTGAACAGCACCACACCGGTCGAGGCTGGGCTCGCCTTGGCCCGAAACCGGCGCGGCATGGCCCCTGCCGCAGCGGCAAACAGCTTATCGCCTAGGCCGAGGCTTGCCCGGACATCTTCGAGATAGTGGACGTGGCACACCTCACTCAAGGCATCGGTCAGGTCTTCAAGCTTGCCCTGTTCGACAAAGCGGTGAGCCGTATAGACGCGGCGCAGGCCCGCAATCTTGACCGCAGCCTTGAGATTACGGATCCCCGCTGTGAAGTTGAGCATGGTCGGCACGCGGCCAAAGGCATGGAGTGCGAAGAAGGTCACGACCACGGCTGAGCCGGACGGCAGCAACAGTCCGACCCGTTCACCTGGCTCGGTGACGGCCGCGATCTTCCGACCGAGCGCAAAGGCGGCCCGGATCAATCCTGTATAGCTCAGCGGATTACGGTCTTGATCTTCGAGGATCAGTTTCTTGGCACCGTAGAGGTTGCTGGCCTCAATCAATGCATCAAACACCGAGCTCTGACCCGATGTGGCGTCGTATGCCTTTGGCATTACGGCGTCGCCTCCCTGTCGTTCATCCAGTTCGTTGTCAGAATTTGATCTTATTTGCGCTGAGGTCCAACAGAAATAGGCAGTTTGGCTGCAAAGATGTCGCCAAGGCTTGATCATCGGCGCGCAAAGTCCGATTTAAGGACCATGGTCACGCTCATCGACACCAATACCGCCCAAACTCTGCGCCATCCCGAAAAGCGCAACCGCCCAGAATCAGCGGTTCTGCGCAAGCCCGAATGGCTGCGCGTTAAGGCCCCCGGCTCCGAGGGCTATAATCAGACCCGCAAGATCGTGAAGGACAATGGTCTGGTGACGGTCTGCGAAGAGGCGGCCTGTCCCAATATCGGAGAGTGCTGGAGCCAAAAGCACGCGACCATGATGATCATGGGCGATACCTGCACGCGGGCCTGCGCCTTCTGTAACGTCAAGACCGGACTGCCCGGGCCATTGGATGCCAGTGAGCCAGAGCGGGTGGCCTTGGCGGTCCAGCAGATGGGGCTTAGCCACGTCGTCATCACTTCGGTGGATCGCGATGATCTGGTTGATGGCGGCGGTGAGCACTTTGCGCAGGTGGTCAGGGCGATCCGGGCGGCGGCTCCGGCCACGACGATTGAAATCCTGACCCCCGACTTTCTGCGCAAGGACGGCGCGGCCGAGCAGGTCATTGATGCGCGGCCAGATGTGTTCAACCACAATCTGGAAACGGTGCCTCGGCTCTATCTCAAGATCCGCCCCGGTGCGCGCTACTATCACTCCTTGCGCCTGCTCGAACGGGTTAAGGAGCGGGACCCGTCACAGTTCACCAAGTCTGGCCTGATGGTCGGATTGGGCGAGACCAAGCAAGAGGTCATGCAGGTGATGGACGATATGCGCTCTGCCGGCATCGATTTCATTACCATTGGCCAATATCTACAGCCAACGCGCCGTCACGCTCCGATCGACCGCTATGTCGAACCGGCGGAGTTTAAGGCCTATGAGGCCATTGCCCGGGCCAAAGGGTTCTTGATGGTCTCGGCCAGTCCCTTGACGCGGTCTTCGCACCATGCGGGTGAGGATTTCGCCCGCTTGAAAGTGGCCCGCGCTGCCAAGGCGGCGGCAATGTCCGCCCAGCGCTAGGACCTTCGCCCCCTTGCGCCACGCCCTGACCAAGATATTGCCCTATAGCGTCGACCAGATGGTGGCGCTGGTCGGGGATGTTGAGGCCTATCCGGAATTCATCCCGTGGATCACCCAGATGCGGACCTGGAACGCGGTGACTCGCGCGCCGGGCGTCACTCAAGTCGATGCCGAAGCGGGTGTCGGGTTCAAGTTCCTGAGCGAGCGGTTTGCAACGCGGGTTCTGCGGGACGAAAACCAAGGTCGGGTCGAGGTGGCCTTGCTCTATGGGCCCTTTCGCAAGCTGTCCAATGTCTGGGCCTTCTATCCCGACCCTGCCGGAACCCGGATCGAGTTTAGCATCGATTTTGAGTTCAAGACCCGACTGCTCGACGCGCTCTTAAAAGCCAATATGAACAGTGCTGTAGAGCGGCTTATTCAGTGTTTTGTTGAGCGTGCAGAGCAGCTTTACGCCAGTCCTAAGGCCTAGGTTAGGCGATCGCGCAGCATTTCCAAGGCGACCTTAACCGCCTCCATCCGGATCTCATCGCGGCCCAGATCGCCAAAACGCTCAACCCGGTGGATCACCGAATGGTTGGTGCGGAAGGTGGCGAAATGTACCAAGCCGACGGGCTTGAGGGTGGTTCCGCCGGTCGGGCCTGCGACGCCTGTGATCGAGACAGCAATATGGGCGTTGGAATTGTTGACGGCTCCCTCGGCCATCATCCGCGCGACGGGCTCGGAAACGGCGCCATAGTCTGCGATCATGTCGCCCGGGACATCGAGCATTTCGGACTTGGCGCGGTTGGAATAGGTCACGAAGCTGCGTTCCAGCACGTCAGATGACCCCGAAATGGCGGTAATGGCCGCTGAGACCAGTCCGCCGGTGCAGCTTTCGGCTGTCGTCACCCGAAGCCGACGCTCCCGCGCCTCATCGACGAGCAGGCGGGTGAGGGTCTCGATTTCCAAGGGAAACATGGCGCTGTCTTTCAAATAAGCTCTTTGGGGATCATGGCCCGTTCGTGTGCCAGTGACAATGAAAGAGCGTGGCTAGAGCGGCATATCGATAGAGGCGATGGCCTGAGCCGCTAGACCCTCTTCGCGCCCGGTAAAGCCCATCCTTTCCGTCGTTGTGGCCTTGATACTGACCCGGTCCACGGGCAGGCCCAGGATCTCAGCGACCCGTTCTCGCATGGCTTGGCGGTGCGGTTTGATTTTGGGGCGCTCGCAGATCAGCGTCAGATCGATATTGATAATGACCCCGCCCTTGGCCAGCACCAGATCGGCGGCGTGACGCAAAAAGACCTCGGAGGCGACACCGCGCCATTGCGGATCGGTTGGGGGGAAGTGATCGCCGATATCGCCCTCGCCAATGGCGCCGAGAATCGCGTCTGTCAGGGCATGGAGCCCGGCGTCGGCATCGGAATGGCCGATCAGGCCCATCTCGTGGTCGATCTTGATGCCACAGAGCCAAAGCTCTTCGCCTGCGCCAAACCGATGGGCGTCTATGCCCTGTCCGATCCGCACCGCGCGGCGACGGGAGGCGAGGGCCTCAGCCATGGCAAAATCCTCAGGATAGGTCAGTTTAAAAAGCATCGGATCGCCAGGAACGGCCAAGACCCGACCGCCCGAAGCCTCCAACACACCGGCATCGTCGGTCATTTCCGCGTCGAGGGGGAGGGCGTCATAGGCTTTGATGAGCGCCTCAAACTGGAAGGCTTGAGGCGTTTGGACCCGATAGAGTCCGTCGCGTGAAGTGGCGGTTAGGCCACCCTCGTCGTCTTGACGTTTCAGGCTGTCAGCCATTGCCAGTGCTGGAACCGCACCTTCGGCTTCGGAGAGACTCTCCAACAAAGCCCTGATATGTTTGGCAGTAACAAAAGGTCTGGCCGCATCGTGGATCAGGACAGACGCGATGGGGTGAGGACTGGCCTTCAAGGCGTCGAGGCCTGCGCGGACGGAGTCGGTGCGTCTCGTGCCGCCGATGACGCTGTGCCAACCTTGGAGTCCTTCAAGCGCCGATTGGGCCTCGGCCTCGGCGCCTTGCGGAACGACCACGATCAGCGGCTTGGCGCCCGCCTGCAACATCGCCGCGACGGACCAGCGCAGGACAGGTTGGCCACCGACCTGCCGCCACTGTTTGGCAGGGCCGGAACCTGCCCTCTGCCCAGAGCCGCCTGCAACAATGATCGCTGAAAATTCCATGTCTCTGTTTTGGCCATCAGGCCGCGAAAGTCTAGACTAGACGGCATCGATTTATCTGCCTAAAAAGTGAGCTTAAGGGGTGACTAATAAATGGGCGATTGGCTATCCATTGGGTCTGAAACCGTTGAGGGGCGCGTCTTT
Organism: uncultured Caulobacteraceae bacterium; assembly: GCA_903884915.1. Lineage (GTDB taxonomy): Bacteria > Pseudomonadota > Alphaproteobacteria > Caulobacterales > Caulobacteraceae > CAISGS01. The sequence continues at coordinate 5,295 of CAISGS010000578.1, forward strand.
CTTGCGCCGATGACGGGTGTCAGTGACCTGCCATACAGGATGACGGCCCTCAAGCAGGGGGCTGCCTATGTGGCCACCGAGATGGTTGCCTGTGCCGATCTGGCCAAAGGACGCCCTGATGTTATGCGCCGCGCCGCTATCGGTGAGGGCTCCCACCTGATGGTTATGCAACTGGTGGGTCGTGAGGCCCAGTGGATGGCTGAGGGCGCTCGGCTCGCCCAGAGCGCTGGGGCCCACATCATCGATATCAATATGGGCTGCCCCGCCAAGGAGGTGACCGGTGCCCTGTCGGGGTCCGCCCTGATGCGCGACCTTGATCTGGCCGAGAGCCTGATCCGCGCCGTGGTCGATGCCGTCGATGTGCCTGTGACCGTCAAGATGCGGCTCGGCTGGGACGAAAATAGCTGCAATGCGCCAGAGTTGGCTCAGCGCGCTGAGGCCGCTGGGGTCAAGGCCGTCACCATCCACGGGCGCACCCGCTCTCAATTCTATAAGGGCCAAGCCAACTGGGCCGCTGTTCGGTTGGTCAAGGAAGCTGTTTCCATTCCCGTGATCGTCAATGGCGACGTGGTCGATCTGGCCAGCGCAAAGGCGGCTCTAGAGATTTCGGGCGCGGATGGCGTGATGATCGGACGAGGGGCCTATGGCCGTCCGTGGATTGCCTCGGCCCTATCGGCTGGCCTTCGAGGCGAAGCCTTTGCAGAGCCAGACATCAATCATCGTCTGTCCATCGCCCTAGACCATTTTGATGCCGCGCTTGCCTTTCATGGCGACCATCACGGGGTTCGCATCTTTCGCAAGCATTTGGGCTGGTACATTGAGGCGGCCCCGAGGCCAATCGATCCGGCCCTTCGCCGCCAAGCCAAGGCGACGCTCTGCCGCCTTGAAGATCCCAGAGCGATCATCGAAGGCCTAACCACCCTCTGGTCTTCTGATAATGAAAGTCTTGCCGCATGAGCCTGAGCAGCAGGGGTAGCCGCCTTGGTAAACCCGGCAAGATGCCGGAGGCGAAGCAGAGCCTACGCGCCACCGCCTTTGATCTTAGCCCAGAACCGGCCTTGGTGATTGGCGAGGAGGGCGGGATCATCGCCGTCAACGAGGCCGCCGAAACCTTATTTGGCCATGGATTGAGCCTGCTGGCGCGGGGACGGTTCCGCGATGCCTTGCCGACGGGATCAACGCTGGTTTCCCTGATCGACCGGGTCATAGCCCAAGATGCAAGGGTTCGAGAGCGTGGGCTTGAGATTAGCCTGTTTGGCCAACCGACCTTCGAGGCCGATGGTGCGGCCGTGCCTATGGGCGATGGCTCCATCCTTTTGACGCTGCATCCTCGGCTGACACCGCTGGGGTCTGAGCGGCTAGGGGACTCGGCGGGGCTGCGATCGGTTGTCGGGCTTGGCCGGATGTTGGCCCACGAGATCAAGAACCCGCTGGCGGGTATTCGAGGGGCCGCCCAACTGTTGAAATCCAGTGCTCGGGCCGAGGATGCGCCGCTCGCTCAACTGATCGTCGATGAGACCGACCGAATTCGTCGCCTCGTCGATAAGATGGAGGCCTTTTCGGACAATGCGCC
>CAISGS010000579.1 GCA_903884915.1 uncultured Caulobacteraceae bacterium
CAACCCGCTCTGTGCTGGAACGCGATGATGTGATTGTGGTGGCCTCGGTCAGCTGCATCTATGGCATTGGCTCGGTCGAGACCTATACGGCCATGACCTTTAGCCTGCAGGTCGGCGACCGGGTCGAGGATCGCAAGCTGATGGCCGACCTGGTGGCCCAGCAATATAAGCGCAATGATCAGGCCTTCGAGCGCGGCACCTTCCGCCGACGCGGCGACGTGATCGAGATCTTCCCCGCCCACTATGAGGACCGCGCCTGGCGCGTCAGCCTGTTTGGCGATGAGGTCGAGGCGATCAGCGAGTTTGATCCCCTCACCGGCAAGAAGACCGCCGACCTGCCGTCGGTGAAGATCTATGCCAACAGCCACTATGTGACCCCGCGCCCGACGGTGAAACAGGCGATGATCTCGATCAAGGACGAGTTGAAGAACCGTCTTGAATGGATGTTGGCCAACGGCAAGCTGCTCGAAGCCCAAAGGCTTGAACAGCGCACGATCTTTGATCTGGAAATGATGGAGACCACAGGCTCCTGCGCCGGGATCGAGAACTATTCGCGCTATTTGACAGGCCGCATGCCGGGCGAGCCGCCTCCGACCTTCTTTGAATATATCCCCGACAATGCCCTGCTCTTCACCGACGAGTGCCACGTCACGGTGCCGCAGATTGGGGCCATGTATAAGGGCGACTATCGCCGCAAATTTACGCTCGCCGAATATGGCTTTCGCCTGCCTTCCTGTTTGGACAACCGCCCGCTGAAATTCGAAGAGTGGGATGCGATGCGGCCACAGACGGTCCATGTCTCAGCCACGCCTGCCAAGTGGGAACTGGAACGGACGGGCGGCATCTTTGTTGAGCAGATCATCCGCCCCACGGGCCTGATCGATCCGCCGGTCGAGGTTCGCCCCGTGACCAAGGATGGGGCCAGTCAGGTCGATGACGTGATCGACGAATGTCGTAGAGCCGCCCTGCTCGGTCAGCGGGTTCTGGTCACCGTCCTGACCAAGAAGATGGCCGAAGACCTGACCGAATATATGCACGAGCAGGGCCTGCGGGTCCGCTACATGCACTCCGACATCGATACGATGGAGCGGATCGAGATCATCCGCGACTTGCGGCTTGGGGCCTACGACGTGCTGGTCGGTATCAACCTACTGCGCGAGGGGCTGGATATTCCCGAATGTGGCCTCGTGGCCATTCTTGACGCGGATAAGGAAGGGTTCCTGCGCTCAGAGACCAGTCTGGTCCAGACCATCGGCCGGGCCGCGCGCAATATTGATGGCCGCGTCATCCTCTATGCCGACCGGATCACTGGCTCGATGGAGCGGGCCATGGCCGAGACCTCCCGCCGCCGCGAGAAGCAGCACGCCTTCAACCTTGCCAATGGCATTACGCCAGAGAGCGTGCGGCGCGACATTAAGGACATTCTCAACAGTCCTTATGAAAAGGGTGACCGGGTCACCTTCCCCGTGGGCGTGGCAGAAGAGTCCAAGCCGTTCCTCGGCTCCAACTTCCAGACCACCTTGAGGGATATGGAGACCAAGATGCGGGCTGCGGCTGCCGATCTTGAGTTTGAAACCGCCGCTCGCCTGCGCGACGAGATCAAGCGGCTGAAACTGATGGAGTTAGATTTCGCCAAAGATCAACTGGGAGTCTGAGGCCCTCACCAGGCGACCTCCGGCACCCTCTGGTTGAACAGCAGTCCTTCTTGAAACTCGGCCAAGAGGTCGGTCAATTCGTCGGCGTTCATCGATTTTGTGGCATGTCTGGGGTCAAATCTGAAGTTCCAGAAATTACAGATATAGTTCATCATCCCCAGCTGATAGCCCAACTTAATGAATAATGATGGAGCGGAAATAAGAAAATCTTTGAATACACTGGGGTTATTTGCGACCACTAAAGATCTATAGGATTGGTCATAAATCGACAATGTTTCCTTTACTTCATTTATTGTATCGACGATATTTTGCCTAAGGGCGATTTTTGAATTGTTCAGCTGCTTCTTTTTCGACTCAGATATCAATCCGAAGGGCTTCAAACTCATGATGCTATTCATAACAGGAACCATTTTCTTGGATACGTTTCCGGAGTCATCCTGGGCGGCGTGCTGACCAGTACGATCCTGAGAAAATCGATGGATCGAAAACGCGACCTAATTTTAA
>CAISGS010000580.1 GCA_903884915.1 uncultured Caulobacteraceae bacterium
ATGTCCGTCATGACCCTAAATCCTGTTCGACCATTGAAACCAACTCAATAGTGAACATTAGCAATTACGCGAGCCTTAACGGAGGGCGAGAAGGTCTATTTTTTTGCCGCGCGCTTCGCGTCAAGCTTGATTGAGTCCGCCAGCGTCTTAGCAGACCAACAGCCCTTACCCGTAATGTCGCGCAAGGGTCCCTCGACCCGATAGACGCCATAGACCATCGCTCCCGGCCCTTCTCCGCCTCGGCGAAGGTTCGGCAGGCGCTCGACCTTGGCAAAGCAGGTCGCCAGATCGGTTTGTGAAATCCGTCGATCCAAATCGACCACAAGCCCCGGCCGCGTCACATCCAAGCCCGTTGGGAGTGGGGCTGCCGCATAACGGTCTCGCTCGGTCAGCTGGATGGCTGGGCCATTGAGGGTCGGTTGATGAGAGAACTGCGCCAAGGTGACATAGCTAAAGGTCCCAACCCAGTTGGCACCCTGCTCTTGGCGGACTGCGGCCACGGCCGAGGAGAAGGCGGGCCATTGACGAAGGGTGCGGGCCGGGTCGCCCTTGAACCCTGATCGATAATCGGTGGTGGCCCCGAACATCAAGGCCAAGGCTCCAATACCCAAACCGAAGGGAAGGACGGCGCGCCGGGCAAAGCCGCTCAAGGCTGAGGTGGATAGCCGTGACGCTGCCACCGCTGCGATCAAAGCCAAGGCCGGATAGAGCGGAGTCGGCCAATGGCCCTGTACCCGATCATGCAGGGCATGAACCATCAGATAGAGCCCAAACGGCAAGGCCGTCAGAACCAGAACGGACAGATCCACATTGCGCCCCTCGGCAACCGCCTCGGACGGCAAGTCCTTCATGGTCAGGCCCCGGATCGCAAAGCCCGTAATGAAGGGATTGAGCAGCAAGGCTTGGGTGAGAATGAGTTCGACCAAGAATTTGGGCTGAAGACCAGAGGGCTCAACCCGGCCAAACTGCTTGGCAAAGGTCAGCCACTCGTTCTGGGAATTCCACCAGACATTGATGCCGAACAGCCCGACGCCGATCACGGCAGCGGCCCACGGCCAAGGGGTCGCAAGGCTCTTGCGCCGCTCAGCGGAGGTTAGGATCCACAACAGAACGCCCGGGGCTATGAAGAGCGAGGAATATTTCGAGAGCGTCGCCAAACCTGCGGCGACGCCCGCCAGACACCACCAGCGCGCGGCCTGATGCTCCCGTCCCGGCTCGAACACTGCCGCTAAGCACCAAAGGGTGGTGGCCCAAAAGAGGGTCGCAAAGGCATCCGGCGTAGACAGGATCGCCCCAACCGCAATCATCAAGGTGGCGCTGTACCAGAGCGCCGCCCGCTCTGCGGTGACGGGCGTCAGGCCCAACCGCTTGGCCAGATCAAACAGGACCAGACCGGTGGCACCACTGGCCAGAACCGCCGATAGCCGCACGCCCAAACCACTATCGCCGAGCAGGCTGGTGCCCAGTCCGATGCCCCAGGCCACGAACGGAGGATGGTCAAAATAGCCAAGGGCGAGATGCTGGGACCAGAGGCGGTAATAGGCCTCATCGTCGGTCAGGGGCATGAGGGCGGCAAAGACCAACCGCACGGCGGTGATCAGGCCGATCCATAGCAAAAGCCGCCGGGTTATGGCGCTCATAGACCGCCTACCAAACCGTCAAGGTGCTGATCACATAGTTCCAGATGGCGCCGACCGCTGCACCGACCGCACCGGCCAAGATCCAACCAGGCACCCACTGCTCAACCAGACCCGCGACAGCATAGTTGGCCGCAAGGCCGACACTGCAGACGATGCAGAACTGCACATAGCCCGTCGCCAAGCGCCAGCCCTTGCGGCGGCGATCTCGATAGGTCAGGGCGTTGTTGATGAAATAGTTGGAGGTCATGGCCACCAAGGCCGCCAAGATCTGAGCGCGGGAAAAGTCGCTGTGCCCTGCGGTCATTAACAGGCTGAGCACGCTCATATGCACCAAGATTCCGGTCGAGCCGACGAAGGCAAACAGAAGCGCCCGCACCGACAGGACATCGCGGGTCAGCTTGCTCAGCACCAGACCGGCATAGTCGACGACAACGCGAGTATCGAGCTTGCTCGTCCCGGCCTCACGCTCACGAAAGGCATAGGACATTTCTAGGATGCGCGGCGGTGTGGTCTGGGAGGCAATGATGTCGAACAGTACCTTGAACCCATCAGTCGACAGGCGGGGCGCGACGGCCTCAACCAATTCGCGGCGGATCATGAAGAAGCCACTAACCGGATCACTGACCTGAGCCCGTAGTGCCTTGCGGCCCAGCCAAGCCGCCCCTCGGCTTCCCGCCTTGCGCACCGCCGACAGGCCTCGGTCTAGACCGTCGGCCTGCAAGAACCGTGAACCGATCACCAGATCGGCAAGATCATCGCGCAGGGCATTGAACATGGCCGGCAACAGCGTCTCGTCATGCTGCATATCGCCATCAATCACAGCGACAAAGGGGGCGGCGCTGGCCATCATCCCTTCAATGACGGCTCCGGCCAAGCCTCGGCGTCCGACGCGGTGCAGGCACTGGACCCGGCTGTCGTGAACGGCAATGGCCTTGACCGCGGCGGCAGTGCCGTCCGGAGAGTCGTCGTCGACGAAGATGACCTGCCAGGCGGCTCCTGCTAGCGCCACATCAAGGGCCACGATCAACCGCTCGACATTTCCGCGCTCATTGAAGGTCGGCACGATCACGGAAAGATCAACCCGCGCAGGCACATAGGCCGGACGAGGTGTCTCGCCGGTCGGTTTGACAGCAGGAGGTAGACGCGAGGCCATAGGACAGGGTTCCAATCGGGCGAACCATAAGCCGCCTGACGCCTAATTATCGGTTTAAGGCAGGGTTGAGCAAGCTTTCGCTACTGGACCCTGCCCTAATCGGCGGCGTGGTCTCAGGCGACCGTCTCTTCGGCCATAAACTGGTCGCGCAGTTCGCGCTTCAACACCTTGCCAATGGCGCTGCGCGGCAGAACATCCATCAGCTTTAGGGCCGCCAGCCTCTGGGTCTTGCCCAGCTTAGCATTGGCCCAGTCTCGCACCTCATTCGCCGTTGCCGTCGCCCCGGCCTTGAGGGTCACAAAGGCGACGGGCGTCTCGCCCCAGCGGTCCGACCGGGCCCCGACGACAGCGGCTTCGAGCACGGCAGGATGACCGACAATGACGCTCTCCAGATCGCTCGGATAGATATTGAAACCGCCCGAAATGATCATGTCCTTCTTGCGGTCCATCAGGGTCAAGAAACCCTCAGTATCAAACCGGCCGACATCGCCGGTGCGGATATAGCGAAGGCCCTCTGGACTGATCCACTCGGCCTCGGCGGTCTTGCCCGGTTGGTTGTGATAGCCATTCATCATGGCGGGGGAGCGACCAACGACCTCACCAACCTCGCCGGCGGGCAGTTCACGGCCCTCTTCGTCGATTAGGCGCACATCGTGACCGGGCAGAGGCTGGCCGACCGTGTGCAGTTTGTCAGGATGCTCGTGCGCGATCAGGCCGCAACTGCCACCGCCCTCAGTCATGCCGTAATATTCAATCAGGCCGCCGGGCCAGCGCTTGAGGATATCCGCCTTTAGGGCCGCACCGAATGGGGCGCTGGTGCAGAACTTCATCTGGAAGCTGGACAGATCATAGTCGCCAAAGGTCGGCTGCTCGAGAATGCGGCGATATTGCACCGGCACCAGCATGGCATGTGTCACGCGGTGCTGGTGGGACAGCTTGAGGAAGCCGAGGGCGTCGAACTTATCCATCAAGACCGCCGCGCCGCCCATGCCCATGGTGGGGAAGAAGCTGACCAAGGTGGTGTTGGAATAGAGCGGCGTTGACAGCAAGGTCACCGATCCCGGGCCATAGCCCAGCCCGCCGCCCCGGCCCGTGTGGGACCAGCGCATCTCGTGCGACTGAACAATGCCCTTTGGCGTGCCTGTCGTGCCCGAGGAATAGATGATGTTGAAGGGCATGGCGGGCGTGACCGTGACCGGTTCGGGGTTGGACCCGGCTGGCGCCAACCAAGCCTCGTAGGAGCCGCCCGCGTCAGACCCGTCCAAAGCGGTCAGGGGCATGGTCAGGCTGATGCCCTCCAGCGCCTTGGCGACAGACCGGTCGAGGAAGAACCGCTTTGCGCCGCAGTCCGCCAGCATGACGGCGAGGCTCTCTGGCGTTGAGGACGGGGCCAAGGGGGCAACCGCAACCCCGGCCCGCAGCCCGCCCAAGAAGGTGGCGGCATAGGCCACGGACGATCCGGCACAGATTGAAATGGCCTCGCCCGGCAGGACGCCGTCCCGTTGCAGGCTGGCGGCGATTTGATCCATCAGGACATCAAGCGCGCCATAGGTCAGGACCTCGTCATCCTTGATCAGGGCGGGCGAATGGGGCCGGGCCTGCGCATTAAAGCGGATCAGGTCGGACAGGAGGCCAAAGGGCTGTTCCAATAGGGCGACATGGCCCGCCTCCGCAGCAGCCTGATCAGACGTGGTCATGGCAGTGTCCTTCCCCAATAGTCTCGCGAGATCGCAAAGTCTTGTTGGGTTCGACATAGCGCAAGACCCATCACAGACACAAACACGCCTTGGGACAATGCACAAAAATCTGGGGGCGCTAGCCTTCCATATCGCTCAGGCTAGTCATTTCGTCATTTTCAGACCAAGGTTCGCTATCGCATCCCGTGCAAGAGGGTGCTTAAGGAGGAGTTGAGGATGTCGCGTGCCCTATTCACCGCATCGGCCCTAGCCATCAGCTTGGTGGCCGGCCTTATCAGCGGACCCACCCTTGCCCAGACCATCGCCCCACCTGCCGTTCAGCCCGACAAGGCCAGCAAGCCCTATGACCGACCCGGTCCCTATACGGTGCAGGCCGCCGAAGGGGCTTGGAAAGATGATCGCCGTGCGCGTCTCATTCCCTTCCTGATCCGCTATCCCAAGGATGCGCCCGGCCGTCTGCCTGTGGTGATCTTTTCGCACGACCTTGGCGGGTCTAAGGAAAGCGCCGCCTACTATGCCGACCATCTGGTCAGCCACGGTTACATCGTCTTGAATGTCCAACATCCGGGCTCAGACCTAGGCATCTGGGGTGGCCAATTCCCGGATCTCAAGAACCCTAAAATCAGTGCTGATCTTCGCAAGGCCGTGTCGCCCCAAAGCGCGATGGACCGGTTCAAAGATATCTATTTGGCGGTCTTTGCCCTCCATAGCCTTGATCGCCAACCCGGCGCACTCAAGGACAGGATCGATCTGACCCGCATTGGCATGTCAGGCCATTCCTATGGCGCGACGACCACCCAAGCCATGGCGGGGCAGGCCTTTGCGCGCGGACGCAAAATGGGTCACGATGAATTCAAGGCCTTTTTGGCCATGAGCCCTGCGGGCGCCGCTGACGGTCACAATGCCGATGCCTTTGGCGACATGACGCGGCCGTTCCTGTTTCTCACCGGCTCGGATGATAGTCTGACGGTCAATGGCAAGGTTCTAGACGCCTCAGAACGGCAAAAGCCTTACCTGGCCATGAAGCGCGCGCCTTCGGCCTTGGTGGTCCTCAAGGGTGCCGATCATCTGGTCTTTTCCGGACGCCAAGAGCTGGGCTACAGCAAACCCAAGGATGAGCGCTTCCGGCAACTGATCAAGGCCGCTAGCCTCGCCTATTGGGACGCGGCGTTGAGGGATGATGCAGAGGCACGGGCTTGGCTAACCGGACCAGGCATGGCCGCATTGGCCGGATCGGATGCCGAAATCCAGTCGCGCAATATGGATCGCTGACCGCGTCTCATCTCAAGGGGCTGTGGATTTTGGGATGGTACCGCCTCTCAGGCTTGAACTGAGGACCTCCGGTTCCACAAACCGGCGCTCTAACCAACTGAGCTAAGGCGGCTCGCATCGCGAGAGAGGGCGTTTTAGTCGGCATGGCCGCTGGGATCAAGCCGCCGTTTGCAGGATCCGAACGATTGCGTTCAATCTCTTGCTTCGCGCAGGCCTAGCCGCCATTCTCGATCGCAAAATTAGGGATGAAACGACATGTATGAGATCCGGACGCGGCAGATCGAGGCCAATGGCCTGACCTTCACCATCGATGAGTGTGGCGAAGGCGACAATATCGCCCTGTGCCTGCATGGCTTTCCCGAAAGCCGCTATAGCTGGCGCGAGCAATTGCCCCCGCTGGCGGCCAAGGGATGGCGGGCGGTGGCCCCGGACCTGCGCGGCTATGGCGGTACGACGCGGCCTGCGAACAAGAAGGACTATGAACTCCCCAACCTCATCGCCGATACGGCCGCGCTCTATGATGCCTTAGGGGCCAAGAGGCGTCTGTTGGTGGCCCATGACTGGGGCGCGATCATTGCCTGGACCTTTGCCATCGACAAAACCCGGCCGCTGGATGGTCTGGTGATTATGAATGTGCCGCACCCGGCTGTCTTTATCACAGGCCTGCAGAACGGATGGGAGCAGCGCAAAAAGAGCTGGTACGCCCTGTTCTTCCAATTGCCGGTGCTGCCCGAGATGATGATGACCGCCAAGGGGGCCAAGGCCATAGGTCAGGCCTTTGTCGGGATGGCCATCGACAAGTCACGCTTCCCGCAAGAGGTGCTGGACCACTATCAGCAAAATGCTCTGCAGCCCGGGGCCATGACCGCGATGATCAACTATTACCGCGCCAACACAAAGGCCCTCGCGGCCTATGGCCCAGGCCTAGCCGCCAAGATCGAGGTGCCGACCGTGATGATCTGGGGTGAGGAGGATTCCGCCCTGAGCATCAGCTTAACTGAGGGCTACGATCCCTATGTCACCGACTTCACCCTGCACCGACTGCCCAATGTGTCCCATTGGGTCCAGCAGGAGGCCCCTGAAAAGGTCAATGAGCACCTGGCCGATTGGCTAAAGGCCAAGGGGTTAGATCTGGCGGGGTGATCCGTCAGACATCCAACCGCGCTGGGTCAGGTAGGATTGCAGCGCGGCGAGGCGTGTCTCATCGGACGGATGGGTTGAGAGCCACTGCGGCGGGGCCTTCTTGGTCCGTTCAGCCGCCATATTCTGCCAAAGATGTAGCGCTTCGACGGGCTTGAAGCCTGCGGTATGCATGAAGTCCACACCGATGCGGTCAGCCTCCAGCTCATGTTGGCGCGAAAAGGGCATCAGAACGCCAAACTGCACGCCTGCGCCCAAGACCGCGGCGAGTTCCTTGCCGTGCTGGGTGTCGCTATTGGCAATGGCGAGATCCGCAGCCGCCAGCCCGACCTGCGCGACCATGGTCTGAGACACCCGCTCAGCCGCATGGTGAGCCGTCACGTGGCCCGCTTCATGACCCAAGACCGCCGCCAACTGATCATCATTGATCACGGCCTTGAACAGCCCGCTATTGACCCCAACCTTGTTGCCGGGAAGAACGAAGGCGTTGGCCTCCGGATTATCAAAGACGGCATATTCCCAAGACTGAGCC
>CAISGS010000581.1 GCA_903884915.1 uncultured Caulobacteraceae bacterium
ATCCCCGTCCTAATCCTTGGCGAAAGCGGCGTCGGCAAGGAGATGATCGCACGGGCCGTGCATGGCGTGTCGGACCGCGCAGGCAAGCCCTTTGTCGCGGTCAATTGCGGCGCGATCCCTGAGAACCTGATGGAATCGATCCTGTTTGGCCATGAGAAGGGGGCCTTTACGGGCGCCTCTGACAAACATGCCGGCAAGTTCGCCGAGGCCCATGGCGGGACCCTGTTCCTCGACGAGGTCGGAGAATTGCCGCTCGATATGCAGGTTAAGCTGCTCCGGGCGTTGCAAGAGGGCGAGATTGATCCTGTCGGCTCAAAGCGCCCACAGCGGGTCGATGTGCGCATTGTCTCAGCCACCAACTGCGATCTGGCCAAGGCGGTCGCCGAGGGCCGGTTTCGCGATGACCTCTATTACCGGTTGAACGTCTTTCCGATTGAGGCTCCCGCCCTACGCGATAGGCGCGAAGATATCCCAGCGCTGGTGGCCCATTTCATCCAGCGGTTCAATGTCGAGGAGGGCCGCCGGATCATGGGGGCCAGTCCCGAGACCTTGGCCCTTTTGTGCAATCATGATTGGCCGGGCAATGTCCGCCAGCTTGAAAATGCGATCTACCGCGCCATCGTTCTGGCCGACGCGCCCTTCTTGCAGCCACATGATTTCCCCGCCCTGTCGGGTCAGGTCGCGCCGCAAGCCGCAGCAAGTCTTGGCCATGATCTGGGCGCAGGCCTGCCATCAGTGCAGGAGCTGCTGGCCAGCCTGCCGCGGGATGTTTCGGTTCGGCTATTGGATGAGAAGGGCCATCTTCGGACCCTTGAAGAGATCGAGCGCGACCTGATCCAGCTGGCCATCGAGGTCTATGCCGGTCACATGTCCGAGGTCGCCCGACGCCTCGGCATTGGCCGCTCGACCCTCTATCGAAAGGTCCGCGAGCAGGGCCTAGACGTGCCCTTCAGCGAGGCGGGATAACCCGCCCCGCTTGGGGTTGAAAAGGACCTAGTCCTCTTCGGAATAGTCTTCATTGGTAAAGTCGTCGAACACCGCATCCAGACGGACGGGCTTGGCGACGGGCTCATCCTCAACGATCAGGCCGGTTTCCGCCGCAGGCATCAGGCTTGGGCCCTCAGCAACGATACCGCGCTTGGCATCATCCTTGATCTTCTTATCAGCGGCCTTGCGCACAACGCCGTCCAGTTCAATCTGACCGACGAGGCCCAAGGAGACCGGATCGACCGGCTTGATGTTGGCAGCGTTCCAGTGAGCGCGATTGCGCACCTGATCGATGGTCGCCTTGGTCGTGCCCAGCAGCTTGCAGATCTGGGCGTCGGTCACTTCGGGGTGATTGCGCAAGAACCAAGCAATGGCGTCTGGACGATCCTGACGGCGCGAGACCGGCGTATAGCGCGGCGCCTTCTTGGTCGGCTTGAGCAGCTCAGCGTGACGGCTCTTTTGCACCTTCATCAGATGGGCTGGGCTGGCCTGCGCCGCATCCAACTCTTCGCGTGACAGTTGGCCATTAGCGATGGGGTCAGCACCACGAATGTCGCGG
>CAISGS010000582.1 GCA_903884915.1 uncultured Caulobacteraceae bacterium
CGGCCCTGTCGCCGCTCTTGGCTGAGATTGGCCGTGTCTATGCCCCCTTCCTGTTGGCTAACGCCAAGGCGGTCATGGGCGGGGAAAAGAGCTTCGAGGCCGAGATCGATGGCCGCGCCTGGACCCAGCCGAGCTTCCCCTATCAGGCCAAGTGCCTCAAATGGCTGCGGGATGGCCATGGCGCCCTTTCCGACAATGAGCGCGGGTCAGTCGACGACCTGTTACAGGGCAGCGGATGCGAGGCGATGTTCGGCTTGGGCTGACGAGGGCCGACGGTAAAATTAGTACTGTACAATATTGATAACTACCGTGTTTGCCATTAGGCCTCTCCTCTGTTCCGTGACCTGTAGATCGGAGACTTGAGCGGGAGGCCGAACGGAACCTGATGGCGCCTCCCCCCTCTCTTCAGGTTGCGATCCGCCGCCAGCAATTGCTTCGCCTCCTTGCGGTTTTGGTCATCGCCGCGGGCACTACCATTGTCACCGTGGTGGGGCTTGCCTACTATTCGGCCAGACTCATCGATCAGGCCAGCCTGCAGCAGGAAACCCTTCAGGTCTCCCGGCGCGTCGATAGCACCCTCGTCAAAATGCAGAATGATGTGCGCTCGGCGGCGGTTTGGAACGATGCGCACGCCCAAAGCTTGGCTCAAAACGCCGCCTGGCTTCACGAGAATATCGGGAAATATTTCTCTGACTATATGGACTACCCCATCTCTGTGGTCTTCGCACCGGACGGCAAGCCCATCTATGCCGCTCGCGACAGCAATATTGTCGCTGTGTCACGAGAGGCCCAGTTCATCGCTGCAGTCGCGCCAATAGTCCGCGCCGTTCGCGATGAGGCCATTTCACGAAAAGGTCGGACTACGGATCATCGCGCCTATGGGTTCGCCGCCCACGTGGCGCGTGAGGGAATGGTTCTGGTGGGCGGCAGCCCCTATTTTGTCGCCGTCTCGACCATTGTCCCTGAAGACACCGCCCATCGTGATGCCAACCCTGAGGACCCTGTGGTCGCAACGGGCCAGCGGGTGTCCAGCCTCATTCCACGTCTATCGCAAGACCTCGCCCTACTTCGCCCGCGCCTCCTGTTGCAGGGCGTCGCCACCTCTGGGCCCTATGTGGTCCTGTCCGCGCCTGATGGAGCAGCGATCGGCAAGATTTCGTGGCAGGCCAGCCGTCCGGGCGGTCGATTGCTTATCGATGCCGCGCCCTTGCTTATTCTCGTTATTTTGATTGCTTTAGCCGCCCTGTTTGCCGGCATGGTCAGGATCAGGCGGCTATTTGTTGATCTTGTCGATCATGAGGCCGCTTTAGATGTGAGCCGACACGAGGCTGAGGCAGCCAATCTCGCTAAAGGCCGGTTTTTGGCCAATATGAGCCATGAGCTTCGCACGCCCCTCAATGGCATTATCGCCATGTCTGAAATGCTGCACCAGCAACAGACAGACGCGAAGGGTCGCGAGATGACGCGTACGGTTGTGGCTTCTGGCCGGATCTTGGAGCGGGTCCTCAACGACATATTGGACGTTTCTAAGATTGAGGCGATCGAGGTCGAGTTTGAGCGCGTGCCCTTCGACATGGACACGCTCCTGTTGGATGTGGCCGCCCTGCACCGCGCCACGGCAGAGGCCAAGGGCTTGCGGATGGAGCTTAATATCACGCCAGGGGCAGCGGGGACCTATGTCGGTGACCATGTGCGGGTCAGCCAAGTCATCTCCAACCTCTTAAGCAATGCGGTCAAATTCACCGACAAAGGCCGGGTGGCAATTACGGCGCGGCGATGTTCCGCGGGCCTGCATCTGGTGGTCAGCGATACGGGGCCAGGCTTTGATCGCGCCACTTCGGACCGCCTGTTCAAGCGGTTTGAGCAGGGAGACAGTTCGATCAATCGTCGCCATGGCGGCACCGGTCTTGGCCTATGGATTAGCCGGGCCTTGGTGCGGGCCATGGGTGGAACCATCCGCGTGCGCTCCATCGTCGGCAAGGGAACCCTGTTCTCGGTCCAACTGCCCTTGGAGCGCAGCCAACCCCAAGCGCCCTTTTCGCTTGCAGCGGAACCGGAGGGTCAAGACCATCATGAGGACGGATGGCCTCCGCTCCGCGTGCTCGTCGCCGAAGATCATGAGGTCAATCAGAGGGTCATGATGATGATCCTCGACACCATAGGGGCCAAGGTGACCTTGGCAGAAAATGGTGCCTTGGCCGTAGAGGCCTTTAAGGATAGCGACTTTGACGTCATCTTGATGGACATCCAGATGCCGATCATGGATGGCTTGGTCGCCATGGCCAAGATCCGCGAACTTGAAATAGCCAGTGGCGCGTCTCGCACGCCGATCATCGCTGTGACTGCCAATGCTATGGCTGCGGATCGGGAGGCCAGTATGAAGGCGGGCGCGGACGATCATCTGAGTAAACCGGTTCGCCCGGCAGCCCTGATTGAGGCCCTGTCTAAGCGTCTTGTGGCCGCACCTAATCAAGCAATTCACTAAATATTTATAGTCAAAACTATATAAACCATCCTCTGCGCTTTCGTGCGGGTTGGACCCTTGCTGGCCCGAACATCCCCTTGCCAAAGAGGCCTGTGTGAGCAGCCGGACCGTCCGCAAACTCTCCAGTCTGCAAGAGACAGCGGCCAGCTCGCGGGTTCTGAACCTTGTGACGACGTGGAAGCAAAGTGGCCCTCAGGCCCAATATGCCGACCGGCCCCTGCTCGAAAATCGGGTGCTCAATCGCAGCATCATCGTCAAACATCAACTCCGGGCCAATGAGCGTGTCTATTTTAACAATCGGCGCCTCTCAGCCACCAAGATCATCATCCCGATCGATCCGGATAATCTAAATATGGGTGGCTATTCGATCTTTATCGGCGAGCGGAGCTATGAGGCGCGCCTAAGGACGATTTTGGGATCCCATTCGCGGCACAATGCGCGCGATCGAGAGGTCCTGACCATGCTCGACGCCCTGCCCTCCTTTGATCCCTTTCTGCTGCGAGAGGCCGTGGTCAAGAAGGGGCTCGATGTTGCCCCCTGCTATTTTGAACTGTCACCGGCCGATCTGGCGGCCATGCGGGCCTTGGCCACCGAGGAGGTGTCGAGCCTGGTGCGGCTGTCCTTTTCCGGAAATGCAGGCCTCGTTGCCTATACGGATCGGCTGATCAGCAAGATCTTGGCCACCAAGCCCGATGAGCAACTCGAACCCCTGCGTCACACCCTAAAGCTCTCGCTAGAGGAGTTTGAAGAGGGGCTGTTCTGCTGGAAGGCCTTTCTCTATTACAAATGGGCCCAGAACGATATTTTGGACAATGCCCAAGGCCTGATCGAAGACATCCTCAACATCCAGCCCATGGGATTTCTGAAACAGTCCGAACGGCAATATCTCAACCATTCACGGATGGTCACACGGCGCGGCCTGATGGATGCGCTCGACAATATTGAGAAGATCGTCTTGGTCTATGACCGCGCCTATTGCGATCTGATCAAGAAGGGCAGCCCCCATCTGTTTCGGGAGTTTCTGCTCACCGCCCCGCGCCTGTTCCATCAGTTGGGTGGCCAACTCGCAGCCATCAACCATATGAGCCACTTCTGGGCCTTTCGGTTCCACAGTCGCAATGAGAGCTCGAAAATCTCCGGACCGGATCTTATTGAGCTATTTTTGGACTTCCAACAGGGCCTTGGCATCAGCGCCGATAAGGGCGCCAAGGTTTGGTAAGCCCTGGGACTGGCCTAGTGCTTGGTCAGGCGCTCATTGAGCTGAATGATGCTGTCGATCTTGGCCGTCAAATCCGCCGTCATGTCATCGGGGATAATGCAGCGATAGAGCCGCGAGCCCTCGCGCGTGATCATGCCCTTCTCCGACAACTCGACGCACTTGCGGCGCACCGTCTCGCGCGGAATGCCCGTCATTTGCGAGATGCTGCTGACCGACAGCAGGCCGTCCTGCATGGTGCTGTTGCCTGAGGCGCTGCCATAAAGGATGCTGCGGGTGGAATCGGACGTGGCCGCCAAGAAAAAGGCACAGAAAATGGTCGCGCTGACAAAGTCGCCGCCAGCCCAACGGTTTGCGACACCGTTGATGCTCGTCAGCATGACGTTGGAAAAGGCCTGCAGCAGGGCCAGTTCCTTAAAGGCGTGAGATGTTTTTTCCGATTCGACCTTCGAAATGGTCGCGGCAGCTGCATCGAGGTCCTTCTGAACGGGTAATCCCATCGTTGCTGCTCCAAACCCTCTGAGGCCAGGATGAAGCGGACCGCTTCAACCGTATTCCGATCAAATGTGACACCTATCCAAGTTCAGGGTGGATACAATGATGTTGTGGCCTAAAATAGACGATTGTCGCCCAAAATGGGCATTGGACCAGTGTTTTTGGCCAGGTTCTCATAAATCAAACATTATTTGGGTGTAATTGCCGTTAGGGCACGCCCAAAGATTTAGTAATCAATGATATAATCATTAGGCTAGGTTCCTGACACGAGTGTTTTTAACTCCCTCAATTTTGGTAACTAAAATAATGTGTCAGCGACTGTG
Organism: uncultured Caulobacteraceae bacterium; assembly: GCA_903884915.1. GTDB lineage: Bacteria > Pseudomonadota > Alphaproteobacteria > Caulobacterales > Caulobacteraceae > CAISGS01. Next base: position 4,520 of record CAISGS010000582.1, read on the forward strand.
CCAATATAACTCTTCTACTGCGCTCGGGGGGGATTACCCGTAAAAGTGTTTTCAATCCTGTGCGCCGTCTGCAGCGCGGGTTCCGGCCCCCGCAGCGGTTCGTGCGCAGAAGGGAGCGTCTTGAACTGAAACCAGACGAGGGCCGCGCAACGGCGCTTGGCAAATGGCCCTTGGAGCGCTAAACAGCGCCACGGTTAGCCGCTTTAGCTCAGCCGGTAGAGCATCGCATTCGTAATGCGGGGGTCAGGTGTTCGAGTCACCTAAGCGGCACCATTTTTCAACGCCATTCAAAAACTAAAAAATCAGGCGGCTGTCTTGCGTGGACGTCCTCCGAGAAGGCCGTTGGCTTTGGAGGCCTTGGCGCGCGCGATGGAGCGTTTCATGAGCCTTGAGCCCAGTTGATCCTCCAAGAGTTGGGGAATGGAAATGTCTGCGTCCAGACGATCAACCCTTAGGCCGTAACCGCCGCCCTCGATCGTGACATGAAGCAGATCGTCTGCACTTGCTCCCTCCAGGCCGGGGAGCATTTGAAGGGGAAAGCCGACCACGGCACCAGAGTTGAGCGTGATCATCATCCTGTCCGCGCTTCGGTCATATCGCGCCGAGACAGCGGCCAGTTGGCGTTTCATTTGCCCTTCGGTTCGCCGTGTGATCTCCGCGAACTCTGCATCTGTTGGAATCTCAAACTTGGCCATGGATTGCCCACCATTTCATACAGATTGCAGCGAGGTCATCGGCAATAGCCGAGCCGATTTCGTTAATCTCCGACGCCTTAAACATCGTCGATTCCAACAGTCTTACAGGCCCTTCTGGGCAATTTAGCGCGAACCGAGCCCTTCCCCCATTGGCCTTAACGGCGTGAACATGGGGCGGTGCATGGTCATTCGTATAGATACGAACAGATACTTTTCGGATAGTCAGAACGGTTGGCACGCTCAACCATGCCATAACCTAGAATTTTGTCTAGGTTATTGTCTTGAAGGGAGGGGCTCGCCCTGTTACGCGCGCCTATTGAAAGTCTTACGGCTCAAGCAATCCATAGATTTTTCCAATACTATTTAATCAAAATATCAATTTCATCTATGGATCCTGATGCCCTATCTCTCCGTTCACTGAGACACCAACCCCCGGAGAGACCCCATGTCCTTGATCAATACGACCGTTAAGCCCTTTTCCGCCGACGCCTATAAGGCCGGCAA
>CAISGS010000583.1 GCA_903884915.1 uncultured Caulobacteraceae bacterium
ACGCTCGGGTGGTCTAAGGCTTCTGGGCGCGCGAAAGCCGGACGTGGAGTGGATCACCTGATGCGCACCCGTCTGACCCGTCTGGAGTCCTATGTCCTTGGCCACACCATGGTGGCTGTGCTCGGGGCCTTGAGTATCATCAGCTCGATCATCGTGCTGGTCGATTTCGTGGAACTGTCCCGCTCGGTGGGCGTTCGCGCCGATGTTGGAGCCGCGCAGATCTTGGGCCTTACCGTGCTAAAGTCTCCATCGGTCATCTTGCTGCTCTTGCCCTTCGCCTTCCTGTTTGGAACCTTGGCAGCCTTTGTGGGCCTCAATCGCCGCAGCGAGCTCATCGCCATGCGGGCGGCAGGCGTATCGGCTTGGCGGTTCATCTTCCCGGCGGCGGGCGCGGCCTTTGTCATCGGCACCTTGACGGTGATCGCGCTCAATCCTCTGGCCTCGAGCCTCAATGCTCAGTTCGAGCGCAACCGCGACGCCATGATGAGCAACTATCTGGTTGTGGCCCCAACCGACATTTGGCTGCGTCAGGGCGACAAGCGCACCCAGATGGTCATCCGCGCCCGGGGTCGGGACTCCGTCAATGGCGCGGTTCGGCTCTCGGGCGTATCGCTGTTTGTTTCTACCGTCGGACCCAAGGGCGATCTAGAATTTTCGCGGCGGATCGAGGCCGATGAGGCGCGCCTCGTCGATGGCAATTGGAAACTGACCGGAGCCCGCGAGGCATCGCCCGGCGCCAGTTCGGTCAAGTATGACAGCCTGGTCATTCCATCGACCCTCGATGCCCGCGCTGCGCTTGAGAAGTTTGCGTCTCCGACCGCCATTCCGTTCTGGGGTTTGCCGCGGATGATTGCCCAAACCGAGCAGGCTGGTTTTTCGGCCACGGCCTACCGATTGAGGTTCCAGCAACTTTTGGCCACACCGATCCTTTTTGCCGCCATGTCGGTGCTTGCGGCGGCCTTCTCGCTGCGCCTGATGCGGCTTGGCGGCCTCACCGCCCTAGCGGGATCGGGCACAGCGCTCGGCTTTATGTTTTTCTTCTTCAACAGCTTTTGCGGTGCTTTGGGCAAGGCCGATGTGATAGCCCCCTTCGCAGCCGCTTGGGCACCGCCAATCTTGGCAATTCTGTCAGGGTTCACCTTGCTTTGTTATACCGAAGACGGTTGAACCAACTTCACTGAGTCGTCGCCGTAAGTTCGGGCGGCGGATAGAGGACTAGGACGAATGACAGAGCGGCAACCGCTCCTTGGCGCACGGCGAACAGCACTGCTTAGCGGCAGCGCGCTGCTCTGCGCCTTGGTGAGCGCGCCTGTTTTCGCCGCTGTGCCAACGCCTGCCCCTAATGCGGCCAAGCCTGCTGCCGTCGATGATGGCTTGGGCGACGACGGGTTCTATCTCGAAGCGGACGTGGTGATCCGCGACGATGCCAACAAGACCATTGCCGCTCAGGGCGATGTTGAGGCGCGCTATCAGGGCCGCACGATCCGCGCACAGCAGCTGGTCTATGACACCAAGACCGGCATCATCACGGCCAAGGGCAAGGCCCAGGTCATCAGCGCCGATGCCGGTGTCCAATCGGCTGAAGAGATCACCCTCGACGACAAGCTGCGCGCCGGTGTCGCCTACGGGTTCTCAACCATCTTAGAGCCCAACATCAAGTTCGCAGCCTCCTCGGCCATTCGCCGTTCCGAAGCGGTCAATGAGCTGAACCGCGCCATCTACACGCCCTGCGACATCTGCGCCAAGAACGGTGATCCAAAGGCTCCGAGTTGGTCGATCAGCGCGGACCGCATCGTGCAAGATCGCACCCGTCAACTGGTCTATTACCGTCATGCTGTGGTCAAGGTTCTCGGCGTGCCGGTCTTCTATGCCCCGATCTTCTGGCACCCAGATCCTCAGGCCGTGCGCAGTTCCGGAATGCTGCCACCGCGCATTCAGAAGTCCAAGCGGCGAGGCTTTAGCTACGAACAGCCCTATCTGGTGGTCATTTCGCCGTCACAAGATCTGGTCATCAGCCCGCAAATCAACAGCCTCGTCAATCCGTTCTTGAACTTGGAATGGCGCAAGCGGTTCTATTCCGGAGAGATTGAAGCCCGCGCAGGCTACACCCACGAACGCGACCTC
>CAISGS010000584.1 GCA_903884915.1 uncultured Caulobacteraceae bacterium
CCCTCGCCCTGTGGGAGAGGGTGGGGTGAGGGCCTTACTTGTTGTTCTCTGAACAAGGCCCCCACCCCCGCTGAGCCGGTACTTCCCCCAGAGGGGGAAGATTTACCGACCGTGATCTTCCCCCTCTGGGGGAAGTGGCGCGTAGCGCCGTAGGGGGCCTTGTTTGCCCCCCCTCGCATCCAACCGCGAACCACGTTAGGGCTAAGCCAACTTGTCCATAAAGCCCACCAAACCATGTCCCTTGACCCGTTCCACGCCCACCTGACCGTTGATCTCGACGCCTTGGCCCACAACTACGCGGCGTTGCAGCACGAGGCGCGTGGCGCGGAGGTGGCTCCGGTTGTGAAGGCCGACGCCTATGGCTTGGGCGCAGCGCAGGTCGCAGCGCGGCTTTGGGCCGAAGGGGCGCGGACGTTCTTTGTCGCGCGGATCAGCGAGGGCGAAGACCTGCGCGCGGCGCTGGGGCCAGATCGGTCCGCGACGATCTATGTGCTGGACGGCGCGCCTGCGGGGTCTGCTCCGAGGTTACAAACGGCAGACCTAACGCCAGTGCTCAATAGCGCCGCGCAATTGTCCGAATGGAGCAGCCATGCGCGCTCGGTCAAAGGCGGACTAGAGGCGGCCCTGCAGATCGATACCGGCATGAACCGGCTGGGCCTTCGTCTGGAAGAGGCCAGTGCGCTGGTTCAGTCCATGGATGGCCTGCGCGGCCTGTCGATTGATCTGGTCATCAGCCATCTGGCCTGCGCTTCAGAGCCAGCACACCCGGCCAATGGCGCCCAACTGGCAAGGTTCCAAGAAGCGAGCAGCCTGTTCCCAGAGGCGGGTGCCAGCCTCGCCAACTCCGCTGGGCTGTTCTTAGGCCAAGACTATCTGTTCGATCTGGTCCGACCCGGCATCAGCCTCTATGGCGGCGGTCCCTTTGGCGTGCCCCATCCTGCGTTGCGGCCCGTCGCCCACCTGACTGCACCGATCCTGCAGATCCGCGAAGTTCGACCCGGCGAAACCATCGGCTATGGCGCGACCTTCACCGCTGAGAAGCCCGTGCGGGCCGCCATCATCGCGGCAGGCTATGCGGACGGAGTCCTGCGATCCTTTGGCAAGGCTGGTCAGGTCTGGCTTGGCGGGGCCTATCGCAAGGTGCTGGGACGGCTCTCCATGGACATGATCGCCATCGAGATCAGCCACGACCTTGTGGTCGCACCGGGCGACCGCGTGGAACTGCTGGGCGACCATGTTGCGCTCGATGAGGCCGCGAGCGCCAGCGGCACCATCGCCTATGAATGTCTCGTTCGCATCGCCCCGCGTCTTCAGCGGACATATCGGGGCGCAAAGGCGTAGACTCCGTCCGGCGATTGTACTGATTCGCTCCCCCTCGGAGACCCCATGGCCCGCGACGGCGCCACCTATGTCTGTCAGACCTGCGGCTCGGTTCAGTCCAAATGGGCTGGCCAGTGCCCGGCCTGCAATGGCTGGAACTGTCTGGTCGAAGAGATCCAAAGCCGACCGCCCGGTGCCCTCGCCCCCAGCCGCGCAACCAAGATGCGCGGTCTGGCCTTTGAGACCCTCGACACCCAAACCATCCCCCCGCCTCGGATCATGACCGGTGTTGACGAGTTTGACCGGGTCTGCGGCGGCGGCGTCGTGCGCGGCTCGGCCCTGTTGCTCAGCGGCGATCCCGGCGTCGGCAAGTCCACCCTCCTCTTACAGGTCTGCGCCCAAGCTGCCGTTAATGGCGCGCGCTGCGCCTATATCTCGGGCGAAGAGGCTTTGGATCAGGTGCGAGGCCGCGCGGCCCGCATGGGTCTGGCCCAGGCGCCGGTGCAACTGGCCGCCGAAACCGCGCTGCGCGGCATTATTGACGGTCTTAAGCGCGAAACCTTCGATCTGGTGGTCATCGACTCGATCCAGACCCTCTGGAGTGACGCGCACGAGGCGGGCCCCGGATCGGTCACTCAGGTCCGCGCCGCCGCTGGGGAACTGGTGCGGCTGGCCAAGACGCGCGGCGTGGCGGTGATCCTTGTCGGCCATGTGACCAAGGACGGTCAGATCGCTGGCCCCCGCGTGGTCGAACATATGGTCGATGCGGTCCTGTCCTTCGAGGGCGAGCGTGGCTATCCGTTCCGCATCCTGCGCGCCGCCAAGAACCGTTTCGGTGCCACCGACGAGATCGGCGTGTTCGAGATGGGCGATTCTGGCCTGCGCGAGGTCAAGAACCCCTCGGCCCTGTTTTTAAACAGCGGCGGCGAGCGCGCGCCCGGCGCCGCAGTTTTCGCTGGAATTGAGGGCTCACGGCCCGTCTTGGTTGAATTTCAAGCCCTTGTGGCCCCCTCCGCCTACGGAACACCCCGCAGGGCTGTGGTCGGATGGGATTCAGGACGCCTCGCTATGGTTTTGGCGGTGCTTGAATCCAGATGCGGGCTTGGCCTAGGGGCCCGGGACGTCTATTTGAACGTCGCAGGCGGTTTGCGGATCAGCGAACCGGCAGCAGACCTTGCGGCGGCGGCGGCCCTAGCCTCATCGGCCTTGGACGTTGCCCTGCCCCAAGATTGCGTGGTGTTCGGTGAGGTCAGCCTCTCTGGCGAAATTCGGCAGGTCAGCCGGATGGAATCGCGCCTGAAGGAGGCGGCAAAGCTGGGCTTCTCGCGAGCGGTGGGGCCGATGGGTATTGCCGATGTCTCGCCCTTCCCCGTGTCGGGCGTTGGGCGACTGGTCGATGCGGTTCGCCGCATTGGCGAGAATGATTGGACCTAAGACCGTGGCAAAGGAGCCCCGTTGACCCTTTTCGACCTCATCGCCCTGAGCGTCATTCTGGTGTCAGCCGGAATCGGCTTCGTGCGCGGTGCCGTCCGTGAGGTGATGACGATCTTGGCCTTTGTGCTCGCGGCGCTGATCGCGGCCTATGGCCTAAAACTGACCGGTCCCTTTGTGCGCAAGATGATCGATCCGGACTGGTTTGCGACCACCCTGGCCGTGGTGCTCACCTTCATCGGGGCCTATATTGGCATTCGCATGGCTGGGTCATTGCTGACCAAGAAGCTACACAATATCGAGACCCTCGGCCTTTTGGATCGGTCAGCAGGCGTGGCCTTTGGCCTGTTCCGCGCCCTGTTTTTTCTGGGTGTGTTCAATCTGGTGTTCAACATAGCTACCCCTGCCGAGCGGGTGCCCAAATGGATATCCCATTCGGCGCTCTATCCCCTGTCC
>CAISGS010000585.1 GCA_903884915.1 uncultured Caulobacteraceae bacterium
CCTTCAGGGCTGCACGGCCGCCATAGACGTCAACATCATTGTAGTTCTTCTTGACGTATTTGGAGTTGCTGTAGCTCTTGCCGCCGGGCTGGGGCAGGAACTTGCGGGTGCCCGCAACATTATCGATATAGCCCGCATCATGCTGATAGAAGGCGACCAGACGGGTCGCGACCTTGTCATTGATGGGCAGGTTAACGAAGCCTTCGATCTTGTGACCAAACCCGCCATTCTTGACGCGGTTCAGCTCGGCATCGATGGCACCATAGGTGCCCTTATGGTCAGGCTTGTTGGTGATGATCCGAATGGTACCGGCTTGCGAAGAGGCGCCATAGAGCGTGCCTTGAGGACCGGCGAGGGCTTCGATCCGGGCGACGTCATAGACGTGAACATCCAGCGCGCCATCGATGGTGGTGACAGGCTGTTCGTCCAGATAGACACCGACGCTGGGCAGCGAACCGGAGTGGTTGCCGTCGCCGCCGCTGGCTACGCCGCGGAAATAGACCTGCGAGGTGCCGGGCTGGCCGGTCTGGAACGAGACGCTGGGCAGCATCTTGGTATAGTCGTTGAAGTTGGCGATGTTCAGCTGTTCGAGCTTCTGGGTGCCCAGAGCTTGAATGCTGATCGGCACCGTCTGCAGATTTTCACTGCGCTTTTGCGCGGTGACGATCACCTCATCCACATTGCTGGCGGCCTCTTGCGCGAAGGCGGCTCCGGCTGAGCTGAGCATGGTGGACGCCATCAGCACGGCAAAACCGGCACGGGTCATGGGATTAAGACGATTGGAATTCATTGGAGGGGCCCCTTAAATACTAATCTTTATCGTCGCCAAAAAGACCCCGCCTGTGCAAGGCGCAAATCCATTTGTGACGCATCCGTCATGATTTAGCGGGTAATTGTTGTAAATTAGTCAACTGCTGTGGGCTTTGTGCCCTAGCGACGCCAGCTTTCGGCGATATCACCGAGCGCCTCGCGCAAAGGGTGCAGGTGGGTCTCATAGGGACGCCATTGACCCACGCCGTCGCGGTTGATCGGGCGGCGGACCTGTTCGCTGCTGGCGGTGCGCACGGCGCGCTTGGTCTCATGGAACTGCAGGCAGGCCTCTTCGAAGGGCAAGCACAGATGGTCCAGAAGGGCGCGGATCTGGGTTTCGGGCTCGTCCAGCAGGTCTTCGTGGATGACCCGGTGAACCCGTCCGGGCAGGGTCTGATCCAGATGACGCATCAGCCGCACATAGTCGCCATAGTACCGGCCCATATCCTCCAGACTGTAGGAAAAGCTCTGGCCCCGCGCGAAATGCTGGCGGAAGTTGGAAAAGCAGCAGTCCATCGGATCGCGCCGCGCATCGATGATCTTAGCCTGCGGCAAGATCAGGTGGATGAACCCCGCATAGAGCCAGTTGTTGGGCAGCTTATCGATAAAGAAGGGTCGCCCCTGTTTGCGCTGGATACGGGTCCTTTGCAGATAGTCTTCGCCCAGGGCCTTGAGGGCCTCCGGTGACAGGTCGTTCAAGGAGGTTGGATAACGCTGCGGCCCTTCGCCCGTGCGGGTGGCGAGTGCGGGAATGTCCGGCAGCTCCATCGTGCCCTCGACCTGAGAATGGCTGGCCAAGATCTGCTCGATCAGGGTCGAACCGGCGCGTGGCATGCCCAAGATGAAGATTGGGTCTGGCGCGTCGCATCCCGCACCCTGACGGGCTTCAAAGAAGGCAGGTGTGAACAGGGCGATGGCGCGGTCCACCTGACGGCTCATATCGCTGGGATCATAGTCGAGCTGTTCGCGTCGCAAGGCATTGGCGGCGGCATAGTGGGCAAAG
>CAISGS010000586.1 GCA_903884915.1 uncultured Caulobacteraceae bacterium
CGCCCGCCGTGTTGCAGGCGACGGCCTCGGTGAGCGCCAGCCTTGCGGTCAGGATCGTGCCACCGGTCGCAGCCTGTGCCCGCTTGGCAACCTCTGCTGTGATGGGCAGGCCGATGCGGCGCGCGACAGCGGGCTCGACCTGCGCGGTCAGGACCGCCTGCACATAGGCCGGATCATGGGCGAGGCAGAGCTGCGCCGCGCTGGCAAGGTCCGGGCGGTGGAAGCCTTGCGGCCCTGCCAGTCCCTCCGCTTCGATCATCTTGGCCAAGGCCGCGAACTTGCCCATCGGAAATCGATGGCCGGGCGGCATGGGCGCATCATAGGCGGGGTGGAAAACGATGGGGGCCATGGGCTCTATTTGGGCCCGCCAGCGCCCGAAGGCAAATGGGCCGCATCGCATCATGATTGCTCAAAGGTCCTGCTTCCGTTAGACCCAAGCCATGCAAACTGGCCTCTCCCATCTGTCCCGCTCCGCCAAGGCTTGGCCCTTCGATCAAGCCCGCGCCCTGTTGAACCGTCTTGTCCGCACCCGCTTGGATACCAGCGAAGAGCGCGATTTGGCGGCCGTCTTAATCGCTGACGGCAAGATCGAGGAGGCGGTGCGTACCCTGCCAGCCCTGCTCAAACCGGTGGTATTTGAAACAGGCTATGGACCGTCGGGCCTGCCGCACATCGGCACCTTTGGCGAGGTATCGCGCACGACCATGGTGCGCGCGGCCTTTCGCGCCCTGACGGACAATGTCATCCCGACCCGTCTGGTCTGTTTTTCCGACGATATGGACGGGCTGCGTAAGGTTCCAGACAATATTGAGAACAAGGCCGTGCTGCAGGAGGATCTGCACAAGCCCCTGACGGTGGTGCGCGACCCGTTCGGCCTCTATCCCAGCTTTGGTGAGCATAATAATGCCCGCCTGCGCGCCTTTCTCGACGGTTTCGGCTTCGAGTACGAGTTCCTGTCCAGCACCCAGTGCTATCGCTCGGGCATGTTCGATGAGACCCTGCTGCGGGCCTTGGCGCGCTATGACGATATTCAAAAGGTCATGTTGCCGACCTTGGGCGAAGAGCGCCGGGCCAGCTATTCGCCGTTCCTGCCCATCAGCCCCAAGACCGGCAAGGTCTTGCAGGTGCCGACGCTTGAGCGCCATGTTGACCGAGGCACCATCGTCTTTGCCGACGAGGATGGCACTCTGACCGAGGTTCCCGTCACCGGCGGCGCGGTCAAGATGCAGTGGAAGCCGGACTGGGCCATGCGCTGGGCGGCGATGGGCGTGGACTATGAGATGTCGGGCAAGGACCTGATCGACTCGGTCAAGGTCTCCAACCAGATCTGCAAGATCCTCGGCGGCGTCCCTCCCGAAGGCTTTAACTATGAACTGTTCCTCGATGAGGAGGGGCAGAAGATCTCCAAGTCTAAGGGCAATGGCCTGACCATGGAGGATTGGCTGCGTTACGGCACGCCCGAGAGCCTGTCCTACTACATGTTCCAGTCGCCCAAGTCGGCCAAGCGGCTGTTCTTTGACGTCATTCCCAAGGCGACGGACGAATATCTGCAACAGCTCGATGCCTATCAGGGACAGGACGAGGCCAAGCGGATCGATAATCCGGTCTGGCACGTCCATACGGGACGCCCGCCGCAA
>CAISGS010000587.1 GCA_903884915.1 uncultured Caulobacteraceae bacterium
AGGCCCTGCGGCGCATCAATCGGTTCGGACTTGTTGAGCAGCCGCGCCGCCGCGATCTTGATCATGCCATCGGCCATTTCACGCAGACGCACCTTGGCGCGGGCCTTGCGAGCCTGCCAAGCCGCGCCGCCGAGACGGTCAAGGACGACATCGTCGCTCTCTGAGCCATAGCGGGTCAGAAGGTCGATATTTTCGACCGGCAGATAGAGCTTGGCATCACCGCCATATTGCAGTTCGAGACAGTCATGCGGCGCACCGGCCACATCGAGCGTCTTCAGCCCCTCATAGCGCCCAATGCCGTGATCAATATGGACCACCAGGTCGCCAGCTGTCAGGGACGAGGCCTCGGCCAAGAAATTCTGGGCCCGCCTGCGCTTATTGGGCCGCGCCAGACGGTCGCCGAGAATGTCGGTCTCGGAAATGACCGCCAGACTGTCGGTCTCAAAGCCGGTATCGAGCGGCAGCACAACCCGCTGCGGGCGCTTGGGGTCCGCCGCCTTTGCCGCCTGCCAATAGGGTGAAAAGACGAGGTTCAGGCCATGATCAGCCAGCATTGCGCCAAGCCGTTCGGACGAGCCTTCTGACCATGAGGCGAACAGGACCCGCTTGCCTTGGCTGGCCAGCATATTGGCGTGATTGGCGGCGGCCTCAAACAGATTGACGCTATCGAGCGCCCGCTCCGCCGAAAAGCCCCGCCCCTGCCGCGCGCCCATATCGACCTGTTCCCAGCCCTCTTGCTGGAAAGGCGAGAACCGGCGTGAGGGCAAGCTATCGAGCCTGCGGTCCCACTCCTCGGCTGTCAGATAAAGTTGGTCCGGCTCCAAGGGCTTATAGCCCGAGCGACCGCCCGTCCGATCAGCGCGCACATCATAGGCGTCAGCAATCATAGCCAGACGCTCATCGCGCGCCTCAAAGGCCAGATGATCAATCCCGATCAGGGCATCAGGGCCCAGATAGTCGAACAGGGTTTCCATGCCGTTATAGAACAGCGGCAGCCAGTGCTCCATCCCCGCCCGGCGCCCCCCCTCACTGACCGAGGCATAGAGGGGATCATCCATCGGCGCGCCAAAGGCGGCGATATAGCCTCGGCGGAACCGCGAAATGGCTTCAGGTTCGACCAGAACTTCACTCACGGGCAGAAGATCGACCCGCGTCAGTTGGCCCGTCGAACGTTGGGTGTCGGGGTCAAAGCCGCGAATGGTCTCCAGCGTGTCGCCGAACATGTCCAAGCGCACAGGCTCGTCAGCGTTGGAGGGGAACACATCAATAACGCCGCCGCGAATGGCAAACTCGCCCCGCGCCGAAACGGTAGAGGCTCGGACATAGCCATTGACCGCGAAATAGCGCTCGAGGTCCGCCAGCAAAATCTCTTGGCCCAGAACAGCGCTATAGCTGGCCTTAGAGAGGATCACGCGCGAGGGCACGCGCTGCATCAGGGCTGGAACCTGGGTGATGACAAGCCGAGCGGCCTTGCCCTCAAGCGGCTTGGTCAGTTGGCTGAGGGCCGCCATACGCTGGGCGGCAACGCTCGCTGAGGGGCCGATCCGGTCATAGGGCAGACAGTCCCACGACGGAAAGCGGATGACCTCTAACTCGGGCGCAAAGAAACCCAGAGCATCGGCAAAGGCATTGGCTCGCGCACCATCTCTGGCCACGAAGGCGCAGGTTCCGCCCTTGGCCCGGACCAGATCGGCCATGACCAAGGCGTCAAAGCCCTCTGGCGCGCCGGTAATGTCCAAGCGGCCCGTCGCTTGGGCCATTCGTTTCAGGTCAGTTGGAGAAGCCACGCGCTTAGATATACCTCAGTTGCCGAGCCGGTCATGACCGGGCCGATGGGGCATAGAGCGATGAGGCGACCGGAGCAAGGCCCCGCGCGACGCAAAGATCAGGCGGTTTGGCCGCTAAGACGGGCGGCTGCCCGCTCTCGTCCGATCAGAACCAGCAAAGGCGCCATTTCCGGGCCATGATCCATGCCGGTTAGGGCGCGGCGCAGGGGTTGGAACAGACCCTTACCCTTGGCCCCGGTACGTTCCTTAACCGCGTTGGTCCATTCGCCCCAAGAGGCCGCATCCAAGGTTTGCGGCAAGACCGCCAGCGCCTCGGTCAGGAAGGCTTGATCCTCGACCACCGGCGTTACGGGACCGCGAACCATCTGGGCCAGCGCGCTAACATCGGCAAACAGGGTCAGGTTGGCACGGATGGCCAACCAGAAGCCCTCGCCCAGGTCAGAGTCGATCGCGGCCAAACGGGGCTTGGCGGTCTCGTAAGGCATGGCGTGCAGGACCTGCGCATTCAGGCGCAAAAGATCGGCTGGATCGTAACGGGCGGGCGCGCGGCCCATCTTGGAGAAGTCAAAGCTCTCGCCAAGCTGTTCCAAGGATGTGCCGGCTTCCAAAGGATCGCTCGTGCCCAGACGCGCCAGATGGCTGGTCACGGCGAGGGGCTCATAACCGTGCTCGCGCATATCCATGATCGACATGGACCCAATCCGCTTGGACAGGGCTTCGCCATCGGCACCGATCAGTAAGGAGAAGTGACCAAAGATCGGTACTGCACCGCCCAAGGCCTCGAAGATCTCAATCTGAACGCCGGTATTGGTCACATGGTCTTCGCCCCGAACCACGTGGGTGATGCCCATCTCAATATCATCCACCACCGACGGCAGGGTGTAGAGGAAGGCACCGTCCTCACGGATCAAGACCGGGTCAGACATGGAGGTCGTGTCGACATCACACTCGCCGCGCACCAGATCGGTCCACTTGACCCGGCGACCATCGAGCTTGAAGCGCCAGTGCGGGCGGCGGCCTTCGGCTTCCAGCGCGGCGCGCTCTGGGTCCGTCAGGGCCAAGGCTGCGCGGTCATAGATCGGGGGCAGGCTGCGGGACAGTTGCACCTTGCGGCGGCGATCCAGCTCTTCGCCGGTCTCATAGCAGGGATAGAGCTTACCCTCTGCCTTCAAGCGGTCGGCGGCGATCTGGTAGCTGTCAAAGCGCTTGGACTGATTATAGCGCTCGCCCCAGACAAGACCCAGCCATTTCAGGTCCGTCTCGATACCGTCTTCATACTCTTGGGTCGAACGTTCCAGATCAGTGTCGTCGATGCGCAGGACAAAGGTGCCTCCGAAGCGCTTGGCGAACAGCCAATTGGTCAGGGCGGCGCGGATATTACCGACGTGGATGCGGCCCGTGGGCGATGGGGCAAAGCGGACCTTCACGGTCATGGTCAATCTTTCTTAGCAGACGGGGCTGATCCGGTTTTGACCACCGGAGCAAACGATCTCGGCGAGGACCGCCGAATGGCCAAGCCCGCGCCCGTTGGCGTTAGTCGTCTCTGTGGACCCGCTCGCGCCGCTCATGACGCTCTTGGGCCTCGACGCTCATGGTTGCGATGGGGCGGGCCTCAAGGCGGGCAAGGCCGATGGGCTCACCGGTTTCTTCGCAGAAGCCATAGGAGTCATCGTCGATGCGGCGGATGGCGGAATCGATCTTCGAAATGAGCTTCCGTTGTCGATCCCGGGTCCGAAGCTCTAAAGACCGGTCCGTCTCAGACGAGGCCCGGTCGGCTAGGTCAGGATGGTTCTCGGTTTCATTTTGCAGGTGGTTCAGGGTTCCTCGCGACTCGCGCAGAATGTCCTCTTTCCAAGCCTGTAGTTTCCGACGGAAATAGGCGCGATGGTTCGCGCACATGAACTCCTCGTCCTCAGAAGGACGATAGTCGGCATCAAGAACCGGCACTGTGGTCGTCGGCATTGACGCCCTCACGCTCGCAAAATTGGATGCTCCGGGGTGAAGCGAGGCCGCTTATACCAAAACCGAAGGCCCAATCAACGTGCCTCTCCAGATTGAACCATTTAAGTTTGTTGGCTCAGGGTCGGCGGGCCGCAACTTCAAGCTTGGCAATCTCAACCGAGGCCCTTGTTTCTATATCGTTTAACAGTCCTTCAAGGTGAGGATCATCCACGCCTGAACGCTCTTCTCGGATCGCCGCCATCAGCCCGTTTAACGCCGTGGTTGAGAGATTGTCGTCCAGTAGGCTGTCGCGGACATCATCGAGAAGGTCGAGAATCTTGCTCGCGCGGCGCACGGCCTTCTTGCGTCGCTCTAGAGGACCGCCGACTTCCTGCAGCGCGATGAGCGCATCGATGGAGCCAACGCCGGTCGGGCCCGAGGCGCGAGCAGCCGAGGCGGTCTCAGTGTTTGCAGAGGCATTGGACAGCCGGAAGTCACCCCCCGCTGAGCGAGAGGCCGACCGTGCTGGACCCGAAGTCCCTACGCCGTTCGTACCGCCAATTTTCATCTCAATACCATCTGACCCAAGACCGCAGCCGGTAACCTCCAAGGCCACAAGACCATAATCTGCACCTTACCACTTGCTGTAACGTTAAGGCTCGGCAGGATTTGCCGTGGGCAGGCCGTTTTCGCAAGGCCAAACTTTAGCAATCTGATTCAACGGCCTTTTTTATGGTTAAATTCTTGGCATGAACTTCGCATGCAAGATCAGGCTAGGCGCGCGTGGCGTCAAGACCCAAGGATCAACAGACCGCTATGATGCGCATCGGCTCGGTTCTAAAAACAGTGATGACCGCCCTGTCCGCGGCCGCTTTGATAGCAACGCCCGTTCTGGCCAAATCGCGGATCAAGGACATTGTCGCGTTCGAAGGCGTGCGAGACAATATGCTGGTTGGTTACGGCATTGTCGTGGGCCTGAACGGCACTGGCGACTCGCTGCGTAACGCTCCCTTCACCAAGCAAAGCCTCGAAGCCATGCTTGAGCGTCTCGGCGTCAATACCCGCGACGCGACCATGAACACCAAGAACGTCGCCGCTGTGATGGTCACCGCCCGCCTCCCCGCCTTTTCCGCCTCTGGATCGCAGGTCGATGCGACGGTCTCAGCCCTTGGTGATGCCAAGAGCTTGCTTGGCGGCACCCTGCTGGTTACCCCCTTGCTGGCCGCAGATGGCCAGGCCTATGCCGTGGCTCAAGGCACGGTCCAGACCGGCTCGGTCTCGGCCTCAGGCGGGTCCGGCTCCTCGATCTCAAAGGGCGTGCCTACCGCTGGGCGGATTGCCTCTGGGGCCATTGTCGAGCGCGAGGTTGGGTTTCAGCTGGCCAGCATGGCGCAGATGCGGCTGACCCTGCACAATCCAGACTTCACCACCGCCCGCCGCGTCGCAGAAGTGATAAATGCGCGCTTTCCGGGCTCGGCCAGAGCCGACAATCCCTCCATCATCACGGTGCGCCCCGCTGCCGGTCGCGATCTGGTGACCTACATCACCCAGATCGAGCAGCTGGAGGTCCAGCCCGACAATCCGGCCAAGGTCATTATCGACGAGGTCGCGGGCGTCATCGTCATGGGCGAGAATGTTCGCCTGTCTACCGTGGCTATTCAGCAAGGCAACCTGACCATCACGGTTCAGGAAACGCCTCAGGTCAGCCAGCCCAATCCCCTGTCGCAGGGCCAGACGACGGTGACACCGCAGTCTCAGGTCTCGGTCGATGAGGAAAAGGGTAAGCAGTTCATCACCCTTAAAGATGGGGCATCCTTGGCCTCGCTCGTTAGGGGGCTGAACAGCCTCGGCGTCACGCCTCGCGACATGATCTCCATCCTCCAGACCATCAAGGCGGCCGGTGCGCTGCAAGCCGACATTGAGGTGATGTAATGAATTTGAGCGCTTCGTCCCTTCCCATCGACCTGATGCGGCCAACGCCTCAGATTTCGAACTACGGCTCCGTTACTGACCCTCGCGCCCGGATCGAAAAAACGGCGAAGGAATTTGAGTCCGCCTTTCTATCGACCGCCTTTCAGACCATGTTTGCAG
>CAISGS010000588.1 GCA_903884915.1 uncultured Caulobacteraceae bacterium
CCAACCGCGTCCCCCGCGAAGGCGGGGGTCCAGACCCTTTTGCACAGGTGGAAAGTCGCCCGCTGGATAATGGCATTCGCGGACGAAGCGGCGGATAGGGCGTGAATACCCCCCACTCCCAACCCTCTCCCCCTCAAGGGGGGAAAGGGCTAAGAGCGGATAGGCCCCCTACCGCGCCGCGAAGATGGCGCGGCGGAGTTTGGCCATACCGCCGATCCAGCGGTCATAGTCGTTGGTCTTGTTGCGCATATAGTTCAGGACCACAGGGTGGGGCAGGACGAGGAACTTTTCTTCGTCCAGGGTTTGCACCACGCTCTCAGCGACCTCTTGCGGCGACAATACGCCATCGAGATTCTGCGGGCCCTCAGGACCGGCGCGCAGCAGGTTGGTGTCGACCCCTTGCGGGCACAGGACTGAGACCTTGATGCCGTGGTCCTTGTGATTGAGCGCCAGATTTTCAGCCCAGCCGATGGCGGCGTGCTTGGTCACCGAATAGGGCGCACTGCCGATCTGGGACAGAAGGCCTGCTGCCGAGACGGTATTGAGGAAATAGCCTTCGCCGCGCGCGATCCATTCGGGCAGGACGGCGCGGGCCGCATAGATATGGGCCATGACATTGACGCCCCAACTGCGTTCCCAGGCCGCATTGCTGGCGGAGGCGGCATTGTTCTTATCGGGGTCGCCATCGGCAATGCCCGCATTGGAGCAGAACAGATCGATCTCGCCGTAAGCATCACGGGTCTGTTTGACCAGATTTTGGATATCCGCCTCGACCGAGACGTCACAGGCCACGGCAAGGCCGCCAATCTCTGAGGCCACCATCTGGGCTCTCGCAAAGTCGCGGTCGGCGACGACGACGGCCTTGGCCCCCTCGGCATGAAAGCGGCGGGCCATGGCCTCACCAATGCCATTTGCACCGCCCGTAACGACGATGACCTTGTCTTTAATCTTCATAGTCGGTTCCTCACCCTGATCTTGCCGTTACGTCATGGCCAATTGTTATCATCACCCCTGCGTGAGCCGTATGGCCTTGACGATTGGGCGCTGTTATCACTCTTCCCAACAACTGTTCGAAACTGCAATCACGAACGCAGAAAACTGGGAAACGCCATGTCCGCAGATGCCAAGATCTTGAACGCCGTCACTACAATTTCAGTCGAGGGCGATGTCGCCATCGTCACCTTGAACTCGCCGCCGGTTAATGCCCTGTCCGCCCCCGTGCGCGAAGGCCTGACGCTGGGCATCAATGCCGCCCTGGCCGATAGTGCCGTCAAATCAGTGGTCCTGATCTGCGACGGTCGCACCTTCATCGCTGGTGCTGACATTACTGAGTTCGGCAAGGCCCCTGTCGGCCCAAGCCTGCAAGACGTTCAGAACACCATTGAAAACGCTTCTAAGCCTGTCGTCGCGGCCATCCACGGCACGGCGCTCGGCGGCGGCCTGGAAGTGGCCCTGACCTGCCATTACCGGGTTGCGGTGCCTTCGGCCAAGTGCGGCCTGCCAGAGGTTAATCTCGGCCTTCTGCCCGGTGCCGGTGGCACCCAGCGTCTGCCGCGCATTGTCGGCGCCGCCAAGGCCTTGGAAATGATGACCACGGGCCAGCACGTCCC
>CAISGS010000589.1 GCA_903884915.1 uncultured Caulobacteraceae bacterium
CCCTCGCCCCCTTGGGGGAGAGGGTTGGGTGAGGGGGTTACTTCCGCTGCCTCAACCACAAATCTCACCCCAATCCCGCTGCGATTGCCCCCATCGCCTCATCCCAAGCCCCGAACCGCTCAAGAAGCTGAACCTTGGCCTTTGGATAGCTGGGATAGTGATCTTGGCCGAACAGGGGCCACGAGGCGGGGGTCATATAGATCTGGACGGGCGCGCCGCTGGCGGCGGCAAGATTGGTGGTCGCCGTGGCTGGGCCGATGGTCAGGTCTAGGGCCGCGCAAAGGGCCGCAACGCCCTCCAGATCATCCTTCAAATCAAGTCCGGGCGGCACGGCCACCTCAGCCCCCATCTGCTGGGCAATGGCGCGCAGATCATCCTCGGCGCGGCCATATTGCAGGCTTATGAACTGAACACCGGGCCTTGTCAGGACCGGCGCCCAAGCGCTCAGCGGCGCGAAATAGCGGGCGCGGTTGAGGTCGACCAGCAGGCTCTTCCAGATGATCCCTACCTTTCGACCGGCCCCCAAGGTGGCGAGCCAAGCCCGCCAATGGGCCACCCGCGCCGGATCGGGAACTAGGAATGGTGCGGCCGGGCCAAAGCTTTCCGCATCAGGTCTAAGGACGGCCATGGCGGTGCCTAAGGGAGCCCAAAGATCAGGGGCCTCATCTTTGGCGAAGGGTGTCTCTATGCCGCGCAGTCCCCGACCATTGGCGTGGCCTGTCGTGTGGGGCACGATTTGGGCCGTGGGAAAGGACCGGGCGGCAAGGCTTTGCAGCCGGGGATCAAGGGCCAGCGTCAACCGTCCCTTTGAACCGAGCGCGGCGAGAACGTCCGGCACGGTTTGGGCAAAGAGGATCTCATCACCCAGTCCCTGTTCGCCGATCAGGAGCAGGTGGCGGCCCTCGATGGATGTTCCGGCCTGCCATTGTGGATAGGGCAGGGGAAAGGCTGTGGCGTCCTCATAGGTTAAATCATGACGCGCTTCATAGGCCTGCCAGCCATCGGCCAGACGCCCCGCGACGAACAGTCTTTTGGCCTGACTGACCCGCGCGGTCGCGACCAGAGACGGGGGCGTGTCAGCGATAGACCGTTCCCCCTCCGCCAGAGCAACACACTGTTTTTCCTGATCAAATCCAGCCGTGAACATCAGGGCATCGGCAAGGGCGATCCGCGCCTGCCCCATGCCGGGATTGAGGCGCAGGGCCTCGCCAAGGAAGGTCGCCGCCTCATCCATGCGGCCATCGCTAAAGAGAATCAGCCCCAGCGTATTCCAAAGAACCGGCTCGGTCGGGTGGGCTTCAAGCGCTGTGGTCAGGGTGGCGATGGCGGCGGCGAGGTTCATCTGGCTGGCCTGGGCCAAGGCAAGGCTGTTGATGATCTCGATGGATCCTGGAGCCTGCTGTCGGCAGGTCAAGAGCAGTCGTTCGGCGACAGCAAAGAGGTCTAGGGTCATGGCCAGACGGGCCAGATCGATACCGATCTGCGGCTGATCGGGCGCGAGGCTCATGGCCTGCTGATAGGCGTCCAGCGCGGCGCTATTGTCGCCCAAGGCCTCGCAGGCAAGGGCCAGAAGGTGCCAAGCCGCCGAGCGTTCGGGCTGCCGTTTGACGGCCATCTGGGCCAAAGATCGCGCCTTGTCAGCGCGGCCTGCGGCAAGGTGCACCTGAGCCTCACGCATTATGGAATCGCCATTGAGCGGTTTGGAACTGCGCTGTCGAGGTAGGGCCATCGCCACGCTCATCAAGGTCGAGCCTAGGGCTCATGGGATCACCTGACGTGATTTGGTTTAACGAGCGCTTAAATGCCGACCGGAGGCCCGATTTTGATCCATCCTTATGATTTTAAACGCGAGCCTATGACGCGTTTGGCGTGCACTTTGCCGCCGATCTGGAATGCAATCTGAAATTTAACATATGAGGACATGCAGTATTAAATTGCATAAACGG
>CAISGS010000590.1 GCA_903884915.1 uncultured Caulobacteraceae bacterium
GATTGGCCGCGTCTAAGGCCGGCGCCGCAAGGCCTGGCCCAGCGATTGCCAAGGCTGGCACATAGGTGCCACTGCCAAAGCGATAGAAGATGTGCAGGCCAACCTGAGCCACGCGCAGCAGTTTAGCGCCCCACTCGGGTGACACGGATGTGGTGTGGAAGTGGGTGGCCTTGCCGACTTGGGAGACCGTCACGCCGTCAAGGGCCCGCGACGCGACGCGCTCAGCCCGGTGCCAAGCGGCCCGGTCCAGAGGCAGCCGCATGGAGCCATCGCAAGCAAAGCTGAACTGACAGCCGCCGCGATGATCCGCGCGCTGGAACACGACGCCGCAAATGGTCTTGGGGAAGGCGGGATGGCGGACACGGTTGAGCACCACCTGTGCCACAGCCGCTTGGCCAGATGGGGTTTCCCCACGCGCTTCGTAATAGACCGCTTGGGTCAGGCAGTCCAAATCCCGCGCGCCGGTCAGGGCGTTGAACCGCCCCCCGCGCAGAGGCGGCAGGCTGAGCCGGGTCGTCTCGCTATAGCTTGCCCGCATCAGCAGGCCGCGCGCATCGATACGGCCTTGCGAACGACTGTCCGTGGTCGAGCGGCGCTCAAGACGCAAGGCGAACAGGGCCGCTTGACGCTCTTGATCAACGTCCGTGGCCACGAAGTTCCGATCATGTCGGCGCGCAATATGCAAGGCGCCGGCGTCAGCCATTCCGGCCTGCTCGGTTAATGCTGTGTCTGAAAAGCCCGACGATGCGGCATCAGCAAGGCGCTCAATCTTGGCATGGCTTGAAGCCGTTTGTGCCAGCCCACCTGCGAGGTAGAGGCCACCGAGCGCCAATCCGAATGCCGATCCCAAAGAAGCGGCGACGACCAGCGCGCGCAGATCAGCGCGAGCGTCAGTTACAAGGGTCAAAACTGTCTTATCCTGTACGGCGAGGGCCAGTGCGCCCCCCTGTAGTCGATGCCAAAACCCGATCTCTCTAAGGCCTTGATACCGGTGGCTGAACCCGCTTGGGGTCCGAACCGCAGTCCGTCTTATGACGTCTATATGTCAGTCCTGAGGCAGACTCGCAACCGCTTGGCTCATTTCTAATCCGCGCAGAGTCGCAAGCTCAAACCGACCAAATCAGATTTTTTCAACCCAATCAGTGACTTATAAGATAGTTTTTACACGCTTAAATCGTGGAAATAAATTGGGGACAACCCCTTTGTCCACAAGGAATTTCGCCTTCCGTTGGAGAATCAGGGGGCGAATCGAGAATCGGTTGAGGGGATTCGCCCTTAAGCAGACCCCGGCCCGGAGTGGAGAGGCAAAGACCTAAGGCGTCATTGCGAGGCGTGAAACGCCGAAGCAACCTAGGGCAATATCAACTCCGGTCCGTGTCAGTCCCCTGGGTTGCTTCGCTTCACTCGCAATGACGCGGTATATCAAAGCCCTTTCCCCCCGTGAGGGGGAGAGGGTTGGGAGTGGGGGGAGGGTCATCCACCAACCCCACCGCCGCGTTCCCCGCGAAGGGGGCAGCGGGCCGCGTACCACCGGAGTTCACGGGTCTGGGTCCCCGCCTTAGCGGGGAAGACGGAAGGGGTAGACCCCCTTTGATGCTTTGCGCCACTTCCCCCAAAGGAGGAAGATTTTCTATTCTAAGATCTTCCCCCTTTGGGGGAAGTACCGGCGAAGCCGGGGTAGGGGGACTTCAGCCCCCCAATCCCTTTAGCTATCCAAGAAGCTCCGCAGCTTGCGCGACCGGCTGGGGTGCTTGAGCTTGCGCAGGGCCTTGGCTTCGATTTGGCGGATACGTTCGCGGGTGACGCTGAACTGTTGGCCGACCTCTTCGAGCGTGTGGTCGGTGTTCATGCCGATGCCAAAACGCATCCGCAGGACCCGCTCTTCACGCGGTGTAAGAGAGGCCAGAACCCGCGTGGTGGTTTCGCGCAGATTGCTCTGGATCGCCGCATCGATAGGCAGAACCGCGTTCTTGTCTTCGATGAAGTCACCCAGGTGGCTGTCTTCCTCGTCCCCGATGGGGGTTTCCAGAGAGATGGGCTCCTTGGCGATCTTGAGGACCTTGCGGACCTTTTCCAGCGGCATGGCCAGCTTTTCGGCCAGTTCTTCCGGTGTCGGCTCGCGGCCGATCTCGTGCAGCATCTGACGGCTGGTGCGGACAATCTTGTTGATCGTCTCAATCATATGGACCGGGATGCGGATGGTGCGGGCCTGGTCGGCGATCGAGCGGGTGATGGCCTGACGGATCCACCAGGTCGCATAGGTCGAGAACTTATAGCCCCGGCGATATTCAAACTTATCGACCGCCTTCATCAGGCCGATATTGCCTTCTTGGATGAGGTCGAGGAACTGCAGGCCGCGGTTGGTATATTTCTTCGCGATGGAGATAACGAGGCGCAGATTGGCCTCGACCATTTCCTTCTTTGCCTGACGGGCCTCGCGCTCGCCCTTCTGGACGGTCTGGACGATGCGGCGATAGTCGTCGATCGGCACGCCAGTTTCAGTGGCCAGCACGGCGATCTCTTGGCGGATGTCGCTGATCTGACCCGCATCGTTCTCAGCGAACTTGGTCCAGCGCACGCCCAACTCGCGGACCTTCTCGTGCCAGTTGGGGTCAAGCTCGGTGCCGTAATAGGCCTTGAGGAATTCGGGGCGCGAAATGCCGTAGGAATCGGCTAGACGCAGCAGACGCCCTTCCAGAGCAATCAGACGCCGATTAATGGCGTAGAGCTGATCGACCAAGGCCTCAATACGGTTATTGTTCAGCTTCAAGGTCTTGAGGTGCTGAATGATCACCGCTGAGCGGGCCTCATAGCCCTTGCGGTCGGCGTCCGGCAGGTCTTCACCGCGCAGGCGGCTCATGACCAACTTTTCTTGCAGCTTGCGGAAGGCTTCGAACTCGCTGGCAATGGCGTCGAGAACAACCATCACGCCTTCGCGCAGTTCGCCTTCCATGGCCGAGACGGTGGGGCCTGCCCCATCATCAAAATCATCGTCGTCGCCGTCGCCATCACCCTCGCCCATCATGGGCTCAGGCTGGGGACCGGCTTCAAGGGCCGCAGCCGCAGCCTCTTCGGCCACCACAGCAGCAGCCGCGCCCATCACGCCGCCATAGGTCTGTTCAAGGTCGATCACTTCGCGCAGCAGAATGCGGCCGGTGCCCAACTCTTCGCGCCAGACCATGATGGCTTCAAAGGTCAGGGCGCTTTCGCACAGCCCCCGGATCATGGTGTCGCGACCGGCTTCGATCCGCTTGGCGATGGCAATTTCGCCTTCGCGCGACAGAAGCTCAACCGAGCCCATTTCGCGCAGGTACATGCGGACCGGGTCGTCCGTGCGGTCAAAGGCGTCAGGCTTGGTCGTCTCGATGACGGCGGCTTCTTCGCGCACCACCACGTCGCCGCCCTCGGCATCCTCTTCGGCCTCGACCACATTGACGCCCATCTCGCTCAGCATAGCGAGGGTGTCTTCGATCTGCTCAGAGGTCACTTCCTCAGAGGGGAGCACCTTGTTCAGTTCGTCCATGGTCACATAACCACGGGTCTTGGCCTGCTTGATGAAGCGCTTTACGCCCGCATCGGTGAGGTCGAGCAAGGGACCGTCAGAATTGGATTCGGTTTCTTGCGTCTCAGCCGTATTGCTCATGTGCATCTCCGGTCCTGACGGCGCGCAGCACGCGTCAGGAAAATGGCTAAGGGCGGCCCGTCAAGGCCCCTGCGCTCAGGGATCGACGTCCGTCCAAAAGGTTCCAGTCTTGATCGCACGACGTAGACCGTCCCGTTCCAGCTTCAACCGCATGAACTCTGCTGCGTCGGAAACGTTAGCGTCATCGCCCGAACCCAGTCCGGATTTTGCCGCCAATAGGGCACGTTCCAGCGCAGCCATTCGGATGAGACCATCGAAGGCGTGCGACCATTGGGACTTAGCATCTGCGAGCGAAGCATCCTGGTTCAGGAAAGGGGCGCCTGCATTGAGGGCCGCCTTATCGATCTCGCTCAGCAAAATACTGAATCCTACAGACGCCAGATGGCGTGTGAGGGCCTCTGTGTCAAGAACGTCACTGTCCAGACGCAGACGAATGATTTCTTTAGCCAAGTCGTCCAGTGCTTGATCCCCAAAGCCATGGACCTGCAAAACCTCCAAAACCGGGTCAAGCCAGGCAGGATTTAGCAGTGCAGCTTGGGCGACCGCGGCGACCAAAGGATCGAGGGACGCCGACAGACGCCGCGCCGCCGCGCGCCCTTCTTGGGTATTGATCAGGGGCGGAACATAGGGGCCCGAGCCTGGCTTTCGCGGCACGAAGGGTGCCCGCACGGCTCGGTTTTGGCCATAGCCGCCCTGCCCTGCCCCTTGAGCTGGCGCATTAAGCGCATCAACGCGGCGCAGGAGATCATTGCGATATTCTTGCGACAGGTCCTTGTCTTGGATGGTCGCGGCTGCTGCTCTGAGCCGTGCCTTTAGACCCGCGCGCCGCTCTGGCGTATCCAGCGGCTCGGCATCGCGTTGCAGAGCGAACAGGGCCTCTACGAATGGAACAGTCTGGGACAGTTGCGCCTTGAGCGCCGCAGCCCCCTGTTCACGCAGCACATCATCCGGGTCCTTGCCGCCGGTGACGATGGCAAAGCGCAAGGATCGGCCAGCCTTGAGAAGCGGCATAGCCCGCTCGATAGAGCGCGCGGCCGCCCTTTGGCCTGCACCGTCACCGTCAAAGCAAAGGGTCGGTTCGGGGTGGAGACGCCAGAGCCGCTCCATCTGCTGTTCAGTCAGGGCCGTTCCCATCGGGGCCACGGCGGCCACGCCTGCGCGCTGACAGGCAATGACGTCCATATAGCCCTCGACCACTACCAGCCCGACATCGACCGGCCCACCCGTCGAAGCCGCCCCGACGGAGCCGGTGGAGAGAAGCTTGCGCGCTTCAAACAGGCCATAGAGCAGGTCACCCTTATGAAAGATGTCCGTCTCAGGCCCGTTGAGATATTTGGCCCGCGCTTGAGGATCGAGCGCCCGCCCGCCGAACGAGACCACCTTGCCCCTCGGATCGGTGATCGGGAACATGATCCGGTCGCGGAACCGGTCATAGGGCGCGCCGCCATCTTCGGGCGCGATCAAGAGACCGGCCTCGACCAGTTCGCGCGGCTGAGCCCCCTTGGCGACCAGATAATCCTTCAAGGCCGTGCGACCGGCAGGGGCATAACCAATGCCAAAGCGGGTGCGGTCAGCCTCTGGCAGGGCGCGCCGATCCAGATAGGCCCGCGCCTCTGTGCCGACAGGGCGGCGCAGTTCGGCCTCATACCAGGCCGCCGCGAGAACCAGCCAATCGGTCAGGGACTGTTGCTGCTTCTCGCGCTGGATCGCTTGAGGGTCCTGCGCGGGCAAGGGCACCCCGGCCTCAGCGGCCAAGCGCTCGACCGCCTCCATGAAGCTGAGGCGCTCCGTTTCCTGCAGGAAGCTGATCAGGTCGCCATGTTTTCCGCTCGAAAAACAATGGTAGAAGCCCTTGTCATCATTGACGAAAAAGGACGGCGATTTTTCCTTGGTGAAGGGTGACAGGCCCGCATATTCACGCCCCTGCCGCCGCAGCTTCACCGTTTTTCCGATCACATCGGAGAGGCGAAGGCGGGACTTGATCTCATCAAGGAAGCGGTCATCGAAGCGCACGAAGAGACTATAGCGCTGCTTGACCGGGGCTGCACCCCCCCTCAGCCATCAGACGCTCGACCATCGCCACCCAGTCGGGCACTTCTGAGATCGAGGCCAGTTGCACATATCGTGGATGGTCCAGTGGCGGTTCAGCCAACTCGTGCGCCCACGTCATGACATAGGGGATATAGGCCGCCCAAGCGCCCGCCTCGATGGGGGGCAGGATGTCGGACTTGACCGAATTGCCGATCATCACGGCACGGTCGGCACCGGGACCATGACGCGAGAAGATGGCGCTGTAGCAGGCGGGGGTTTTCTCCGAGACCACCTCGACCCCATGGAACAGGTCTCCTAGGCCTGATCTCGCCAGCTTATTTTCTTGATCGAACAGATCGCCCTTGGTGATCAGGACCAGCCGCCAACGCGCCGCTAGCGCCGTCAAGGCCGCCTCAACGCCGGGCAAGGGCTCGACCGGATGGGACAGCATTTCGCGGCCAGCCGCCAAGACCTCTCGCGTCACCGCCGCTGGAATATCCCCGCCGGTCAGTTCCAGCGCCGTCTCAAGCATCGACAGGGTAAAGCCCTTGATCCCATAGCCATAGAACTGAAGGTTCTTGCGCTCCATCGCCGCCAGACGCTCCAGCAGATGGTCCTCATCGGCCCATGGCTTGAGCAGGTCCGCAAACCGCGCCTGGGTCAGCCGAAACACCGTCTCATTGTGCCAAAGCGTATCATCAGCATCGATGCCGACTGTGGTGATGGTCATGGGGAAGCCTTTTGCCTATTGCCGCCCTTATAGAAGAGTCGAATGATCCCGTCATGGCTTGACCCGAGGCCGCCTCGCCCCTAGTAACGCCTCCGTTTGTCCGGCGGGGCGCTTTCCTGCCGATTCCATGACATAGTGCCCGTCAGGACGACCGTTTGGCCGCCCATTGCCGTGCCCAGTCGCAACCGGAGGCGCTTGTTACATGACCGCAAAGCTGATGTCTGGCGCAACGGGCGTTTTGGTTCTGGCCGATGGAACCGTTCTTCAAGGGATCGGGGTCGGAGCCGTCGGCGACGCTCTGGGCGAGGTCTGCTTCAACACCGCTATGACTGGCTATCAGGAGATCCTCACCGATCCGTCCTATATGGCCCAGATCGTCGCCTTCACCTTCCCCCATATTGGCAATGTCGGCGTCAATGGCGAGGACCTTGAAGAGTTCGGCCAAGGCGCGGTCACCGCCGCGCGCGGCGCGATCTTCCGCGATGTTCCAACCCCGCCTGCCAACTGGCGCTCCGAGGGTGATCTGGCCGGATGGATGGCCAAGCGCGGCGTGGTCGGTCTGGCCGGGGTCGATACCCGCGCCCTGACCCGCGTCATTCGCGATAAGGGCATGCCGCACGGCGTCATCGCCCACAGCCCCGATGGTCAGTTCGATCTAGACGCTCTGGTCGCTAAGGCCAAGGCTTGGAGCGGCATTGTCGGTCTGGATCTGGCCAAGGATGCGAGCTGCACCCAGCCCTTCACCTTCGACGAAGGCCTTTGGACCTGGCCGGAGGGCTATGCCAAGGCCGGGCAACCCAAATATCAGGTTGTGGTCATCGACTATGGCGTTAAGCGCAACATTCTGCGCTCCCTGACCAGCATCGGCGCCCATGTCACGGTCGTTCCCGCCGACACCAGCGCCGCCGACATTTTGGCCCGCAACCCCGATGGCATTTTGCTGTCCAATGGTCCCGGCGATCCGGCAGCGACCGGCACCTATAGCGTGCCAGAAATCCAAGCCCTGGTTGCCAGTGGCAAGCCCGTCTTCGGCATCTGCCTTGGCCATCAGATGCTGGCGCTGGCCCTCGGTGCCAAGACCGCCAAGATGGATCAAGGCCACCACGGGGCCAATCACCCGGTCAAGGACCTGACCACCGGCAAGGTCGAGATCGTGTCGATGAACCACGGCTTTACGGTCGACCGCGACAGCCTGCCCTCCGGCGTCGAAGAGACCCATGTGTCCCTGTTCGATGGCACCAATGCCGGGATCGCCCTGACAGGAAAGCCTGTCTTCAGCGTCCAACACCACCCCGAAGCCTCCCCCGGACCGACAGATTCGCTCTACATTTTCCAGCGGTTCGCCGATTTGATGGACGCGAAGGCTTAGCCCTCAACCGTCAAAAACAAGGCCCTCACCCAACCCTCTCCCACAGGGAGAGGGCTTCCGCCTTCTTAGCCCTCGCCCCCTCGGGAGAGATGGTTGGGTGAGGGGGCCTCGGAGCCGCACGATCGGTAGATTTGATCACAGACCGCCCCAATATCCGCCAAAACCTCGTGGTTCCAAAAGCGCATCACGCGCCATCCCATCTGCGCCAAATTCTCTGAACGGCGTTCATCATAGATATTGGCGTCGGAATGCTGGCCTCCATCCAACTCGATGATCAAAAGGGCCTCGACGCACGCAAAGTCAGCGATGTAACGCCCGATAGCGACCTGACGACGCCACTTCCAGCCCCCCAGTTGCCGGTTTCGCAACCTTCCCCACAGAAGCCCTTCAACCCGGGTGGCCTCTGCTCGCAGCCTTTTGGCCCGGTCGGTCAGGACGGTGTTGCGCATCAACCCTCCAAAAACATAGATAAAGCCCTCGCCCCCTCGGGGGAGAGGGTTGGGTGAGGGGGTCATCCACGAACCCCCACCGCGTTGGCCAAAAAGCGTGGGTTAGGGGGTCACGTCCCGCCTGAGGGAAAGGGTCTGGGTCCCCGCCTTCGCGGGGAAGACGGGATGTGGAGCGTGTGTGCCACGTCTCACGGGCAGGCAGCCTCGGTGTGGGGAACAATCCCTCACGACCGTGTCAGCCCCCTGGGTTGCTTCACTACGCTCGCAATGACGCGAGTGGTTTCCCCTCTCACTGCCGCGTTCCCCGCGCACAGGGGGTTACATCCACTCCCTCACCCCTTAATCAACGCCAAGGACCGGGCGCGGTCTTCGCGGGTGGGGCCGTAACTGATGATGAACAGTTCGTCCGCGCC
>CAISGS010000591.1 GCA_903884915.1 uncultured Caulobacteraceae bacterium
GTCGACATTATTGTCGCGCACGAAAATCTGAACGATGACCAAGTCCTCCAAAGCGCGCTAGCCTAAGCCTACCTTGCGAAGGCATGCGCCTTCGGGCCGAGTGCTAGCGAATAATAATCCATTGCCCGAGAGAAAATCCCTTCGTGCTTGGCCGCGCTGATACCAGAGGCTTTGAGGCCTGTCTACCGGCCAGTCCTCGCAGAGGCGAGATTCAGAACTGATTTGCGTAAAAAGCCAACGGTCCTTGTGATCTGCGGCAAAGACACCGTTCGCAGCCGATGACGGGCGGACCAAGGCGGACTATATAGAGGCCCATGTCTAAGCCATCGCAACCCTCCCTGACGACATCGCCGCCCGCACGATGGGACGAAACCACCGAGCAGGGGCTCTTAGATGAGGCCTTGGTTCTGGCTGCGGGGCGCGGCTGGACCCAAGGGCTGGTCTTAGCGGCGGCGGCCAAGTTAGGCCTGAGCTCTGCTGAGGCAGACCTTCTCTTGCCCCACGGCCCAGCTGATCTGGCTGCCCTCCTGTCACGCCGACACGACGACCTGACCATGGCGACCCTCGCCGGAACCGATCCGGCCGGTCTGAAGATGAGACAGCGGATTTCGCTCGGCATCCTGACCCGTCTCGATATTGCCGCAGCAGAAGGCGAGGCCCTGCACCGCTGGGCAGGCTATCTGGCCCTACCGCACCATCTGCCGCTGGCTCTGCGATTGGTCTGGGAAAGCGCTGATCGGATTTGGCGCTGGGCGGGCGATACGGCCACCGACGAGAACCACTATTCCAAGCGCGCGCTCGTGGCGGGCATCTTGGCCAGCGCCATGGCTGTGCGCCTGAGCAACGGGGCCGAGGCCGCCAATGCCGTGGTTGCCGCGCGGATCGACAATGTGATGGCCTTTGAGGGTTGGAAGGCCAAGCTCAAGCCGTCTGACTTCGCCAAGGACCTGGCCTCAGCCCTCGGCAAGATGCGTTACGGCTAGTCGTTGAGCGGGAACAGCCGATTGACGTGGCCCATCTTGCGGCCCGGACGCGGCTCACCCTTGCCATAGAGCCAAAGGCGCGCGTCCTGCTCTAGCGACAGGGCCTTCCAGTCCAGCACCTCATCGCCAAGCAGATTGGTCATCTCAACCCGGGCCAGGGGCGCAACCTTGCCCAGAGGCCAACCTGCGACCGCACGAATATGCTGTTCGAACTGATCGACCTCGCAGCCATCAAGGGTCCAGTGACCGGTATTGTGAACCCGAGGCGCGATCTCGTTGACCAACAGGCGGCCATCGGCGAGCTCGAACATTTCAACGCCCATAATGCCGATATAGTCCAGACCGGTGAGGATCCGGGCCGCTAGGGTCATGGCCAGCTCTTGGGTCGCTGCCGAAATGCGAGCGGGGGCGGCGGTGCGACGAAGAACGCCATTTTCGTGATGGTTTTCCCCCACAGGGTAGGCTGCGACCTCACCATCGGTGCCGCGCGCCGCGATCACCGACAGTTCGCGTACAAAGTCGGCAGCGGCCTCGAGGATGCAGGGCCGTCCGCCCAGCTGTGAAAAGGCAGCCTTTGCATGGGCGGCGTCATGGCTTTCGATCCAGACCTGACCCTTGCCGTCATAGCCATCGCGGCGGGTCTTGAGCAGGCACGGGGCCCCCATGCGCGCCACGGCGTCAACCGCCTCTTGGGCGGTCGAGACCGAGGAAAAGGCTACGGTTGGAACGCCGTGAGCATTAAGGAAGGTCTTCTCATCCACCCGGTCCTGCGCCACGGCTAAGGCTAGGGGACCGGGCGCGACGATGCACCCTAGGGACTGGAGCTGCGCGATTGCCGCAGCCGGGACATTTTCAAACTCAAAGGTCACGACAGACGCAAGGCTGGCCAATTCAGCCAAGGCTGCAGGATCGGTATAGTCGGCAACAATCGTCCGCGCGCTCACCTGGCTGGCGCAGGAGCCTGGCTCCGGCGTCAAGATCACCGTCTGAAAGCCTAAACGCGCAGCCGCTAAAGACAGCATTCGGCCGAGCTGGCCGCCGCCGACAATGCCAATGGACGAGCCGGGCATGAGGGGCAGACGAGGGTCCGTCATGGGGCGCTATCTTCCACCGTCTCTGAAACGCTCTCGGTCAGAGCCTGAACATAGGCCGCCAAACGCTGGGCCAAGGACTCGTCGGCCAAGGCTAAGATCCGAACGGCCAGCAGACCGGCATTCTTGGCCCCCGCCTCACCGATGGCCAAGGTCGCCACCGGAATACCGCCGGGCATCTGAACGATCGACAGAAGCGAATCCAAGCCGCTGAGGGCCTTGGACTGTACCGGAACGCCGAGGACGGGAAGATCGGTCATCGAGGCGGTCATGCCCGGAAGGTGGGCTGCGCCACCGGCCCCGGCAATGATGACCTGAAAGCCTGCCGCCTTGGCCCCCTTGGCAAAGCTGACCATCCGCTCTGGCGTGCGATGGGCCGAGACGACCTTGGCCTCATAGCCAACCCCGAGGGCGGACAAGATGTCGGCCGCAGCCTTCATGGTCGGCCAGTCGGAACGACTGCCCATGATGATAGCGACCGGGACCCCGCTGGGGTTCATGGCAAATCCCTTTGTCTGGACGGGACTGAAACTGAACAACTCAGCCCACCGAAGGGTGCGGAGTATAGGCGTGCGCCTTGCGCCTGCAACCGACAGCGTTAAGATTCATACAGACTGCGAGATGATTCTCTACCGAATCATGCGGTTTCGGCGGGCGACTCGATGAAGCTATTAGGCGTTCGGGCTGATCCCCTCTCTGGGGTGAGACGACGGGCAGCACTACAGGCGGCGGCCGAAAGTTCGGGACAGTCGGCAGCGACGACCCGTTCTGGCGACACGGCGGCCTTTTTGGGCCTGACCCCGACGGACATGACACCGCCGGTTAAGGCCGCGCTCGCCACCCTTTTGACTGAGATTGACGAACTGCGCCGTGAGGTTGGGCTGCTGAAGGGCCGCCTGAATGAGGCCGAAGATCTGGCCGACCGAGACGGCTTAACGCCCGTCCTTAATCGCCGCGCCTTTGTGCGCGAACTGCAGCGGGTCATCACCTTTGCCCAAAGGTTCGATACGCCCTCCAGTCTGGTCTATTTCGATCTCGATGGTTTTAAGGCGGTCAATGATCGCTTTGGCCATGCGGCAGGCGATGCGGCTTTAAAGGCTGTGGCGGAACGACTGGCTGTGGCGGTGCGCGACGGCGATGTGGTCGGGCGGCTCGGCGGTGATGAGTTTGGCGTCATCTTGACCCAAGCCGATCTCGGCACGGGCCTCGCCAAGGCCGCGAGCTTGGCCCAGACCATTGAGGCAGAGCCGGCATCTTACGGCGACTGGCTGGCCCCCTTGCATGTGTCCTATGGCGTGCGCGAGATCGAGGCGGGCCTGACGGCAGAACAGCATCTGGCCGAAGCAGACGCTGCGATGTATGCCCGCAAACGCAGTGCCTCGGCCAGAGCCGCTACCGGCTAACCATAATCCGTCACACCCTCGTCCGGGTCATCCGGCCACGCTTAAGGCGACGATCCGCTCGTCCTGACCATTCGGTGTCCATATAGGTGGAACGGGCAAGATTGAGCGTCTCTTCGCCGCCCCTTAATCCACGCTTCTGCCCGGGCTGACCGAGAATTTGCGCGGCAAAGGAGGCGGCAGAAAGGTCACTCAAGGGATTGGCAACGGGAACCGGTAGCCCCGTCACCGTTAAGGTCATGTCGGGTTCGATCGCGTCGTGAGGCATCGCCGTTCGGCGAATCACCTTTTTGACGGCCCCCTTGCGACGAACCGGCTTGATCGGTTTGGTCATTAGCAAACCCCTCTATTCTGAGGATGGTGCCCATTCTTGGGCTGTGCTCATTATGAGCCGTACGAGGGTACGACTCCTTAACAAAAGGTCAACCCTTGGATGCGAGCCGCGAGATCTGCTCTTGCATCTCTTCGATCTTTTTCTTCAGATCATTGAGGGAGTCATCTGGCGCGGTTGGCGCAGCGGCGGCGGGCGCGGGCGCTGCCGCAACCTCGCTGTCTTCAGGGCGGACATAGGCAAAGGGTGAGAACATCTTCATCGCCCGATCAAACATGGCGAGGTTCTGTTTCACCTGGTCTTCGAGAAACTGGGGCCCGGCCACAGTGCCCAGACCGGCGCCGAGATTGGGTGCCAAGCCCTGCGCCAAGCCCGGCGCAATCGCGCCCATCTGGGTGCGCATCCGCTCTTGCTGACGGGTAAAGCTGTCGAGGGAAAGCTCCAGATAGCTGGGCAAGAAGGCCTGCATGGAGTTGCCGTAGAAGCCGATCAGCTGGCGCAGAAACTGGATTGGCAAGAGGTTTTGCCCACGGCTCTCTTCGTCAAAGATGATCTGGGTTAGGACCGACCGGGTAATGTCCTCATTGGTCTTGGCGTCAAAGACAACAAAGTCGACCCCCTCCTTGACCATCTCAGACAGGTGCTCAAGCGTCACATAGGAACTGGACGCCGTATTATAGAGACGACGATTGGCATATTTCTTGATGACCACCCGGCCCTGTGCGCCGTTCGCCGACGCCTTAGAGCTAACGCCAGCCTTAGCCCCTGATGGCTCGGAACCAGTCTTCTTATGATCTGACATCGGGTCTCCTAAGGCCAAGGGCCGTGATTAGGACGCGCGTGTATAGAGCCGCAATGTTGCATCGCAGTATCTTGATTGCAACGGTTGACCATTAGATTGGCACTATTACAGTCCTGACAGCATTGTCATAATGACGGCTGTCGGTGAAATTGTCATGGTACGTTCCATTACAGGAGAGGCCTGCCTGGGTCTTTTTGCCGTCGCAAACTATCGGAGCACCACAGAGCCATGAGTGAAATCGTCATCGTATCGGCCGCCCGCACGCCCGTGGGCTCTTTCAATGGTGCCTTGAGCGCTCTGCCCGCCAGCGAGCTGGGTAAGGTTGCCATTCAGGCCGCCGTGGCGCGCGCGAATATTGCGATGTCGGATGTCGATGAAGTCATTCTGGGTCAGGTGCTTCAGGCCGGTGCCGGTCAAGGCCCTGCTCGCCAAGCCGCCATCGCTGCGGGCGTACCGCAAGAAAGCCCAGCTTGGAGCCTGAACCAACTGTGCGGCTCTGGCCTTCGCGCTGTGGCGCTCGGCATGCAACAAATCGCCAATGGCGATGCCAAGATCGTTGTCGCCGGTGGCCAGGAAAGCATGAGCCAGTCGCCCCACGCCGCGCACCTGCGCAATGGCCAAAAGATGGGCGATCTGGGCTTTGTTGACACCATGATCAAGGACGGCCTGTGGGATGCGTTCCATGGCTACCACATGGGCCAGACCGCTGAAAATATCGCTGCCCGCTGGCAGATCACGCGCGAAGATCAAGACAACTTCGCCGTCGCCTCGCAAAACAAGGCCGAAGCCGCCCAGAAGGCTGGCAAGTTCGACGCCCAGATCGCGCCCGTCACCATCAAGGGCCGCAAGGGCGACGTCATTGTCGACAAGGACGAATATATCCGTCACGGCGCGACCTATGACAGCGTCAGTGGCCTGAAGCCCGCCTTCACCAAGGATGGGTCGGTCACCGCCGCCAACGCCTCAGGCCTCAATGACGGCGCCGCCGTTGTGGTGCTGATGAGCGCCGATGAGGCTGCCAAGCGCGGCCTCAAGCCTATGGCCCGCATCGCCTCTTGGGCCCATGCCGGGGTTGACCCCAGCATCATGGGCACCGGCCCTATCCCCGCCGTTCGCAAGGCGCTGGAAAAGGCTGGCTGGGCGGTGGGCGATCTGGACCTGATTGAGTCCAACGAAGCCTTCGCCGCCCAGTCCTTGTGCGTGGTTCGTGAGCTTGGCCTCGATCCTGCCAAGGTCAATGTCAATGGCGGCGCGATCGCCATCGGCCACCCCATTGGCGCGTCTGGCGCACGCATCCTGACCACCCTGCTCTATGCGATGCAGGATCAGGACGCCAAGAAGGGTGTTGCCACCCTTTGCGTCGGCGGCGGCATGGGCGTTGCGATCTGCGTCGAACGCGCCTGAACCTCCTAAAGACCTAAACGGGCACCGGTGCTTTAAGCACCGGTCGCCTCCCTATGATCTCAAACACCCTGACCCTTAAAGGATAGACCATGACTAAAACTGCAGTCGTGACCGGCGGAACGCGCGGCATCGGCCTGGCCATCACTCAACAACTCAAGGCCGCTGGCTACAAGGTTGCCGCCCTCTATGCTGGTAACGAAGCCGCCGCCGAGGCCGTCCGCAAGGATCTTGGCGTCCTCTGCATCAAGGCAGATGTGGGTGATTTCGAGGCCGTTGGCGCGGCCTTTGCTGAGATCGAAAAGACGCTCGGCCCCATCGAGGTTCTCGTCAACAATGCCGGGATCACCCGTGACGGTATGCTGCACAAGCTGACCCCCGGTCAGTGGAGCGAAGTGATCCGCGCCGACCTCGACAGCGTGTTCAACACCAG
The DNA here is from genome assembly GCA_903884915.1 of uncultured Caulobacteraceae bacterium. Lineage (GTDB taxonomy): Bacteria > Pseudomonadota > Alphaproteobacteria > Caulobacterales > Caulobacteraceae > CAISGS01. Next base: position 6,442 of record CAISGS010000591.1, read on the forward strand.
CCGTCACGTGATCGACGGCATGCGCGATCGCAACTTTGGCCGCATCATCAATATCTCATCGATCAATGGCCAAAAGGGCCAGATGGGCCAGACCAACTATTCCGCTGCCAAGGCGGGTGTGATCGGCTTCACCAAGGCTCTCGCTCAAGAAACTGCGCGCAAGGGCATTACGGTCAATGTCATTGCGCCGGGCTATATCGACACTGACATGGTCGCGGCCGTGCCTGAAAAGGCGCTGGAAGGCATTATTGCCAGCATCCCCGTTGGGCGCTTGGGCAAGGCCGAAGAGATCGCCGGTGCCGTGCTCTATCTGGCCTCCGATGGCGCAGCCTTCGTTACCGGCTCGACCTTGACCATCAATGGCGGTCAATATATCGCGGGTTAACCGCAGATTTTGAGAAAATGGCATGGCTGTCCAAAATCCGCCCTACTCGGGGTGCATTGAACCGGCCATGCTGTCCTCGCCCCTCATTCCATTCTGGATTTCTAGATCCCTTCGGTCCTGGGGCCAATTGACTCTAGGGCTTATCTTGAGCTTCGGGTGCCTATCTGGGGCCGCGGCAGCTGATGGGCGGCCAGACGACCGGCCCAGCCATATGCAGACCCTGCGCGACGCCCTCTTTGGGGGCCATCCCGATGATGGGCGCACATTAGTCGCCCCTGTCATTGCGCGGTTTGCTTCCGATGATGGCGACAGCTTCGTGCTCGACCGCTCCCAACAACTGCCCCTCTTAAGGTTCGACGACAACCGCGAAATCTGGGTCCTCGCCCCCTCTCGCGCTGCGCGCGGTGACATGATCTACAAGAACGATGTGGGCCGTCCCGTCCTTCGGGCCACCCAAACCGGAGGCTTAACCCTCTTTACCCTCAGCCGTCCTGCAGGTGCGGCTGTGGCCCTAGAGGGCAGGGCCCCGCCCGTCCGGCTGATCATTGGCCCCATGGCGCCAAATGCCCTGCTACAACGGCTGGCTCAGGCCAGCGCCCGCGCCTCTCGGGCGGCGCAAAAGCTCATCACCTTCGATGCGGAGGATGTGACGCCAGAATCCTCCTATCTCTATGCCGACACAGCCGCCGTTGCCGCCGATGCCGTGGTTCAGCTGTCTAGGCGTTCCGATAGTCGCGATCTTATGGCAAAGCTAGGCCGCGTGCGCCTCATCGAGGGACGCCGCGTCGATGTTCGTCAGCAAGGACCAGACCTTCGCATCACCATCGTCATTGATGATGGATTGGCCGGGCGGCCCTCCTCTGAGCGGATCGTCAAGGCCTTTGAGCGTTAGGCCGACATTCCCTAACCCTTAAATTGATCCTTGGCTGTGCGCACAGCGCCAAAGGCCTCATGGTCCGTCAGACCAGACTTTCCAAGCGATGCCGCCAGCAGCGGGGCGCGCAAGAAGGGGTTAGTTGCCCGCTCCAGCGCGATGGTGGTCGGAACCGTGGCCTCGCCCCGCTCACGCGCAGCGAAGACCGCTGCGGCCCGGGCGACCACCGCAGGGTCCTGATCCACACTCAAGGCAAACCGTGCGTTCGAGGCCGTATATTCATGGGCGCAATAGACCGTGGTCTCACCCGGCAAATTGGCCAGTCGCGACAGGCTGGCCCACATCTGCTCAGCCGTGCCTTCAAAGAGCCGCCCGCAGCCCAGCGCAAACAGGGTGTCCCCGACAAAGGCCACCCCATCGGCGGCGCTATAGAAGCTGACATGGCCCAGCGTATGGCCACCCGTATCGATCACTTGAAACACCGTTGCGCCGAGCTCGACTTGGTCGCCGCCCGCCACCTTGCGATCCAGCGGGGTCAGACGCTCGACCTCTACCGGGCCGATACTGACCGCGCCGGTTGTCTCTTTCAGCTTGGCATTGCCGCCGGCATGGTCGGGATGCCAGTGGGTATTGAGGATCAGATCGAGGCTCCAGCCCGCCTCGTCCAAGGCCGCCAAGACCGCGTCGGCGTCCGGCGTATCGATACAGGCGACCTTGCCGCTGGCCACGTCCCGCACCAGAAAGCCATAATTGTCCGACAGACAGGGAAACTGACGAATTTCAACGGTCATGGGGCTTTCCTTTTCACGCAGGCCATTGCGCGGTTATATGGCCCAGAGGGGTCCCTGCTCAAGGCCAACCCCATAGGACGATGTGAGAGCCCATGCGCCGCGATGTCTTAGAGCTTAGACACTTCTATGCCAGTCCGCTCGGCAAGATCGCCCGCCAGATGGTCGCGCGCAAGCTCGGCCAAGCCTGGGGTGACGGCCATGGGCTGGACATGCTGGGCCTTGGCTATGCGACCCCCTTTCTCGACAGCTTTCGCGCTAAGGCCCGCCGCACCGTTGCGGCTATGCCCGCCGCCCAAGGGGTCGAGGTCTGGCCAAACCCGCTCGGCGCACCTGGCGCGGAGGACGAGACCGAGAGGCGCCCCGCGCGGGGCCTATCCTGCCTTGCCGATGAACTGGCCCTGCCCCACCCCAACGCCCTGTTCGACCGGGTCTTGATGATCCATGCCCTTGAAGAGAGTGACGATCCGCTCGCCGTTATGCGCGAGGTTGGCCGGGTCATGGCCCCCTCTGGCCGAGTGATTATTGTGGCTGCCAATCGGCGCGGCGCCTGGGCCAATAGCGAGATGACACCCTTTGGCCATGGCCGCCCCTTTACCCGCGCGCAACTCGAAGCCCTCGTGCGCGAGGCCGGGTTAGAGCCCACCGCCTGGTCGCGCGCCCTCTATCTGCCGCCTCTGGCTTGGATGGGCTCGTGGGCCGAGCCTTTTGAACAGGCCGGAGCGCGGCTCTGGCCGGGCCTTTCGGGCCTGATCCTGCTCGAAGCGGTCAAACAGACCTTTGCCGTCAAGCCAAGGGGGCATGGGGCTCGCGCGAGGGTCATTGTTCCGGGTGCACTTCAGCCCATGCCCTCGCCCTCCACGGGCAGGGACAGCGTCACAAAGGCGCTTTAACCGGGAAGGACTTGGACCTTTACGTCTTTTGGCCTTAGGTTAGCCTACTGATCTATGCGGTCGAGGGGATGCGACATGAAGTTGATTACAGCCATCATCAAGCCAAGCCGACTGGACGCCGTGCTCGAAGCGGTGACCGATGCCGGGGCCTCTGGCCTGACCGTCACCGAGGTGCGCGGCTATGGCCGTCAAAAGGGCAAGACCGAGGTCTATCGCGGCGCTGAGTACGAGGTAAAGCTCCTGCCCAAGGTCAAGCTCGAGATCGCGGTCCCAACCGACGTGCTCGAGGCTGTGGTTGAGGCCATCGCCCGCACGGCCAATACCGGCAAGATCGGCGACGGCAAGGTCTTTGTCATGGATCTGGAATCGGCCCTGCGCATCCGCACCGGCGAGCGCGACGCTCTGGCCATCGCCGGATAGGCTAAGGTTTCATCGCTCTGGTCTGGGCTCTGGTCAGGGCTCTGCGCGCTGAATGGCCACCTGATGGGGATAGGGTACCAAAAAGCCCTCATCGGCAAGCGCATGCTTAGCGGCAACTAAAAGCTCCGACCGGGCCACGCCATAGTCCTCACCCTTGACCCAGGCCCGCAGCGCAACCTCGGCCCAACTCTCCGACAGGGTCATGGCCTCGGCCAAGACGGCAGGCTCTGACAAGACCAACCGGTGAGCGCTGCCGACCCGCTGCAAGGTCTCCAGCGCCTTGGCCAGATCATCATGAAAATCGATCCGGAAGATCAGGTCCACGCGCCGCTCGGCATGGTGGGTGAAGTTGACGATTAGTTCGCCAAACACCTTACCGTTGGGGGCGATCACCTTAACATTATCCACCGTGGCCAATTCGGTGACGAACAGGTCTAGCGCCTTAACCGTGCCCTGCCGACCACCGATCTCGACAAAATCTCCGACCCGATAGGGCCGAAAGAGCAGCAGCATCACCCCGGCTGCGACATTGGACAGGGCCCCTTGCAAGGCTAAGCCCACGGCCAAGGAGGCGGCGCCCAAAACCGCCAAGACCGAGGTGGTCTGCACGCCCAGTTGCTGCAGCACGGCCACGCCACCGACCACCAACACCGCATAACGCGCCAAAGAGGCGGTGAAACTGCGCAGGGTCTGATCGCCATTGCGATGGCGCTCAAACTGGTCAAACAGGCGGCGCACAAACCGCGCGACCCAGCCCGAGGCCCAGAGGGTCAAGATTAGAACAAGACCGGCCACGGCAAATCGAACGACAAAATCCCCAGCCGCGCCCGCCAAACGGTGCAAAATGTCGGCATCGGCCGCCAGCGCTTGGATCTTGGACAGGCTCGCGCCCTGCACGGCCAAGGCGGCGTTCTGGATCAAAACGGTTAGTCCTGAACTGATCATCATGGGCCGATCAATATCCCGCTCGACCCGAGGAAAACCCACTGTCGCTAAGGCCTAAATATAGACCCTAACCCCCACACCGCAACCACGCGCTGCCCGTCCCCACAACAATCGACCCGCAAAAGCCTCTTGCACAAAGCCCCGCCCACAGATAGGTATCCGCCCCTCACTCTGATCGTGCCACGGCACATCACATGACCCTCCGGAGAGGTGGCAGAGTGGTCGAATGCACCGCACTCGAAATGCGGCATACCCGCGAGGGTATCGTGGGTTCGAATCCCACCCTCTCCGCCAGTAACCATGGATATCGCGGCACACACGGAGAATAGTCTGTGGCCACAAAAACCCGCGCTGACCTTTTGAAGCGGCTGGATCCCTATTGGAAAATGGAGGCCGCAAATGTGCTGTTGGTGCCCGCATTTTTGCTCTGGTTAAGCCAAGGGCGGATCAGTGTGATTGCCGTCGCGCCGATGGCGGCGACCATACTGCTCCTCGTCATTGGAGCCCTATATTGGCGCGGCAAGGTGCGACAGTTGCGGGGCGATGGTCGCAATTTCACCGGCCTGTTGCGCGGGATTTCAGTTTGGCAGCGGCCCGCCTTGGTCCTGACGCTGGTGGGCTGCCTGACAGCTCTGAGCGGGTGGCTGGTCCCCGACTGGTCGGCGGGGCTCGCCGACCGCAACATCGCAACCGGCTGCGCCATCCTAGCAGTTCTGGAATATGTCAACTATTACCACCGCCAACTGCAGCATTTCGACAACCGCGAAGATTTCCAGCGCTTGCTCGCGGGCAAGGGTTTTCGGAAGTCTTGGCTGTCGCGTGATCTTGAGGCGCTGAGGAAAGGTTCAAGTTGATCGCGTTGGTCCGGCGCGGTCTGGACTTGCGCCTTAACTCAAAATTCTAGCCCAGTTCGTTCGGCGCAAAACCTCGGCGCTAGGCCTTAACCCTAAAAATTTTTGAACCAATCTCGGGATAATCGCCATTTGTCCCGGTGGGGGTCTAGAGCCTATTGTCGCCCTCACGAATATACCCTGAGGAGCGGGCTTGGCATGCAAACATCGGCGCGGGTTGTCATTATCGGTGGCGGGATCATGGGCGCTTCGCTGCTCTATCATCTTGCCGAACTCGGCTGGACCGATTGTTTGCTGATTGAGAAGGATGAGTTGACCTCGGGGTCGACTTGGCACGCGGCGGGTCAGTGCCCCAGCATCACCGGCAGCTATAATCTTGCGAAAATACATGCCTATAGCAACGATCTCTATCCCCGGCTGGAAGGGATCACCGGGCAATATGTCAGCTGGCACAAGTCCGGCGGCATCCGCTTGGCGACCAATGAGCGCGAGCTTGCCTGGTTCAAGCAGATCCATGGCTATTCGAAGATCATCGGTTTCGACATGGAGATCATCGATCCGGAGGAGATCCGGCGCATCAATCCGTTCTTGACCACTGACGGCGTGATCGCCGGGGCCCATACCACCGGGGACGGCCATGCAGACCCAGCGGGTCTGTGCAATGCTATGGCCATCGGGGCCAAGAATATGGGCGCAAAGATCGTGCGCCAAAACCGGGTTACCGGCCTGACGCAACTGCCGTCGGGCGAATGGGATGTGATCACCGAAAAGGGCACAGTGCGGGCCGAGATCGTGGTCAATGCCGCTGGCTGCTACGCCCGTCAGGTCGCCCAGATGGCGGGCATCGACATTCCGGTGACCAATATGGAGCACCACTATATCGTCACCGACCCCATCCCGGCCTTTGCCGATCGGGAAGGTGAAATCCCGGTCATGCGCTGCCCCTATGTGTCGGGCTATTTCCGCCAAGAGCAAAAGAGCGCCCTGATCGGCGTCTATGAAAATATCGGTCTCGCCGAAGCCTGGGCGCCCAAGGGGATGCCGGAGTGGGAGTCGACCAGTGAGCTGTTTGGCGATGATCTGGACCGGATTTCAAAATGGCTGGAACGGGCCATTGAGCGGATGCCGATCTTTGGCGAGGTCGGTATTCGCCGGATCGTCAATGGCGCGATCCCCCACACGCCCGATGGTGGCCCCCTGCTGGGTCCAGCCGCGGGCCTGAGGAATTTCTGGCATTGCTGCGGCACATCGTTCGGTATCGCCCAAGGCGGCGGGGCCGGCAAATATCTGGCCCAATGGATGGTCTATGGTGATGCCGACATCAACATGACCGAGTTCGATCCGCGTCGCTACGGTCCCTATGCCAATGAAGACTATAGCCGCGACAAGGTGTTCCTCGACTATCGGATGACCTTCACGACCCGGCTTCCGGGCGAAGAAGAGCCCGATGGTCGCCCGCAAAAGACCAGCACGCTCTATGAGCCCCTCAAGGCGGCGGGCGCGGTCTTTAGCGAAACCTATGGCTGGGAGCGGCCCAAATGGTTCTCGCTGGATGGGCGCGAAGAAGAGGGTGGCTATCACCGCACCAATATCTTCGAGGTCGTGGCCAAAGAGGTCGAGGCGGTTGCGGACCGGGTCGGCGTCCTAGACCTGTCCGGCTTTGCCAAATATGACGTGACCGGCCCCGATGCCGAGGCCTTCTTGAACCGCATCTGCGCCAACCGCATGCCCAAAAAGCTCGGCGGGATTGGTCTGGTCCATCCCCTGTCGCGTCAAGGGCGCATCTATGGGGAAATGACCGTCACGCGCTTTGCCGATGACCATTTCTATTGCCTATCAGCCGCCGCCGCTGAACAGCGCGACTGGGACCTGATGATGCAGAGCAAGCTGCCCCATGAGGATGTGACCATCACCAACCGCACCATGGATCTGGGGGTTCTGGTGCTCAGCGGGCCTCGGGCAAGGGATGTTTTGGCCAAGCTCACTGATGCTGATCTGAGTAATGGTGGATTTCGCTGGTTGAGTGGCCAAGTGATTTCTGTGGCCGGAATCAGCATGAGGGCGCTGCGGGTGTCCTATGTCGGCGAACTGGGCTGGGAACTGCACCCCTCGATGGCCGATCTTCCGGCGCTCTATGACGCCGTCTGGAAAGCGGGCCAAGACTACGGCATCGCCAACTATGGCCTCTATGCCGTCAACACCATGCGGATGGAGAAGGGCTATAAGGCGTGGGGGTCAGAACTGACCAATGAGTTGACCATGGTCGAGGCCGACATGCCCCGCTTCATCAACTTCAACAAGGATGACTTCATCGGCAAGCAGGCGACGCTGGCTGCGCCTGATCGTTTCCGGATCGTTTATGGACAGGTCGACGCGGCCAATGTGGATGTGCGCGGCGCAGAGGCCTGCCTGATCGGTGACAGCTGTATCGGGTTGACCACCTCGGGCGGCTATGGCCACCGGGTCGGCAAGAGCCTGTTCTTTGCCTGCGTGCCCATCGATCAGTCCGCCCCCGGATCGACATTCGATATCTATCTGCAAGGCGAGCGGCGTCAGGCGGTGGTTCTGGCCGAGCCCGCCTATGATCCCGACAATTCGAAGATGAGGGTTTGACCTGTGGCTGAACTTCCTAAAAAGGCGCGGGTCGTCGTCATTGGCGGCGGTGTGATCGGATGCTCCATCGCCTATCACCTGACCAAGATCGGCTGGAGCGATGTTGTCCTGCTCGAACGCAAGCAACTGACCAGCGGCACCACCTGGCACGCGGCCGGACTGGTGGGGCAATTGCGGCCATCGATCAATATGACCAAGCTGGCCAAATATACGGGCGAGCTCTATCGCGGATTGGAGGCCGAAACCGGTCAAGCCACCGGCTATCGCCAGTGCGGCTCCATCTCGATGGCGACCAATGCTGAACGCTTTGAGGAGCTGAAGCGCAGCGCCTCCATGGCCAAGGTCTTTGACCTTCCGGTCCATGTCATCAGCCCGCAAGAGATCCAGGCCCTCGCCCCCATCGTCAATATTGAAGATGTGGTCGGCGGCATCCACATCCCAAGCGACGGCTATGCCAATGCGGTGGATATCACCCAGGCCCTGGCCAAGGGTGCGCGCAGTGGCGGCGCTCAGATATTTGAAAATACCAAGGTCACCAAGATCCATCACAATGGCGAGCGGGTCACCGGGGTCGAGACCGACGAGGGATCAATCGCCGCCGACTATGTGGTCATTTGCGGCGGCATGTGGACGCGCGATCTGGCAGCGAGCATCGGCGTGGCCGCGCCGCTCCATGCCTGCGAGCACTACTATGTCCTGTTCGAAGGCGTCGAGGGCATAGACCCGACCCTGCCTGTGCTGCGCGACTATGATTCCTGCGGCTATTATAAATATGACGCGGGCAAGCTACTGGTCGGAGCCTTTGAGCCCAATGCGCGCCCCTGGGGCATGGACGGCATTTCCGAAGATTTCTGCTTTGACGAAATTGCCGGCAGTTTCGAGCATTTTGAACCGCTGCTCATGGATGCCATGCGCCGCGTTCCCGCCCTCGAAAAGGCGGGGATCAAGAAATTCTTCTGTGGGCCAGAAAGCTTCACACCGGACGTTCGCTATCATCTGGGCGAAAGTCCCGAACTGAAGGGATGCTTTGTCGCGGCGGGCCTGAACTCCATCGGTCTGCAGTCGGCGGGCGGCATCGGCAAGGTGATGGCCGACTGGATCCGCGATGGGATTCCCCCGGCTGACCTTTGGACGGTCGATATTCGCCGCAATATGCCGTTCCAGATTAACCGCAAATATCTGCGCGAACGGGTGACAGAAAGCCTCGGGCTGCTCTACGCCACCCACTATCCCTTCAAACAATATGAGACCGCGCGCGGGGTTCGCCGCTCGGCCATCCATGATCGGTTGGTGGCGGCGGGTGCCTGTCACGGCGAGGCCTATGGCTGGGAACGGCCCAACTGGTACGGCGAGCCGGGCAGTACGCCCAAATATGAATATAGCTATGGTCGCCAGAACTGGTTTGAGGCCAATGCGGCAGAATGCAAGGCCGTGCGCGAGACGGTCGGCCTGTTTGACCAGAGCTCCTTTGCCAAGTTCCGGCTGGAGGGGCGCGATGCCTGCGCCGTCCTGAACCGGGTCTGCGCCAACGATGTCGACGTGGCGCCAGGCAAGCTGATCTATACACAGTGGCTCAATGACAAGGGCGGCATTGAGGCGGATTTGACCGTCACGCGCCTGTCCCAGACCGCCTATCTGATCGTCACCGGCGCCGAAACTGAGACCAAGGACTTCAATTGGCTCAAGCGGCATATTCCGGACGAGGCCCATGCCATCTTGACCAATGTCTCCTCATCAATGGGGGTCATCTCGATCATGGGGCCCAAGGCGCGGGACCTTCTCCAGTCCATCTGCCCCAATGATCTGTCCCATGAGGCCTTTGGGTTCGCCACCAGCCAAGAGATCGAGCTGGGCTATGCCATCGTCCGCGCATCGCGCATCACCTATGTCGGTGAACTGGGCTGGGAGCTCTATATCCCGACCGAATTTATGACCGGCGTCTATGATGAGATTGTCGCAGCGGGCGCGGCCTTTGGTCTGAAACATTGCGGCTATCATGCGCTCAATGCCCTCCGCATGGAGAAGGCCTATCGCCACTGGGGCCACGACATCACCGATGAGGATACTCCGCTCGAGGCGGGCCTTGGCTTTGCCGTGCGCATGGATAAGCCCGGCGGCTTTATCGGGCGCGAAGCCCTGCTGAAGCAGAAACAAGAGGGCCTAAAGCAAAAGCTGGTTCAATTCCTTCTGAAGTCGCCAGAGCCGATGCTCTATCACAATGAGCCGATCTGGAAGGGCGATCATATTGCCGGCTATATCCGCTCTGGCATGTACGCCCAGACCCTCGGGGCGGCCTGTGGCCTTGGCTATGTGACTGCGGCAGATGGCGGCATTGTCGGCCCGATTGAGGCTGACGACTATGAGATTGAAATTGCCGGGGTGCGCTATCCCGCGACCGCCTCGCTCAAGCCCCTCTACGACCCCACCAATGCACGGATCAAGATCTAATGACTGAGCGCCCTGCCGAGCTGATGCGTCGCCTCGCGGCCAATACCCGCGTCGGCTATAGTTTTGATCAGGAATTTTACACCGCCGATGCGGTGTTCAAGGCGGATATGGATCAGGTCATCAGCCGCAAATGGCTGGTTGCGGGCCACGTGTCGCGCATCCCCAACCGGGGCGACTATTTCCTGTACAAGATCGGGTCTGAACAGATCATCGTCATTCGTGAAAATGACACCTCCATTCGCGCCTTCTTCAATGTCTGTCGCCATCGCGGCTCGACCCTCTGCTCAGAGGAA
>CAISGS010000592.1 GCA_903884915.1 uncultured Caulobacteraceae bacterium
CTCGACGACGCCCATCTGACCGATTTGGTCCAAGCGCGTCGACCCGATGAGGGAGTTGGCACCGGATACGACCCCGCTGACGCCACGGCTGCCGTCACCCCAGGTCACCGCACCTGCCGCGTTGGCCGCTCCATTGTTCCAGACTGAAGAGGAAACAACATAGTTGCCGTTAGAAAGGGGATATATTCCCGACGATCCAATAAGATCGCCAGCCGAAAACCCGACCAATGAATTGACAGCAGACACCCGTCCCGAGACATCAAGGTTTTTATCGCCCCACGTCAGGGCGCCAGCGTCCGAAAATGATCCATTGTCCCACTGTGTGCTTGAAACAACAAAATTGCCGTTATTCAGCGCAATAATCCCGTCAGCCCCAATGCTATCACCAGCCGTCCCGCCATAGAGCGTGCTGATCAGCGCCCCGGATTTGACGTTATAGAGATAGACCGCTCCGGCATTTGTGGCCCCAAAGTCGTCACCGGTGGATGAGACCACCACATTGCCGTTACCCAGATCGACCACATAGCCCCCAAACAGGTTTCCCGCATTCGGGTGGGGATCGATCAATTGGTAATAGGGGAACCTTGCACTGGCATCGTCGATGGTCAGGTTGCGCGGATCGAGCAACAGCCGCCCCGCTGCGCCCTTGAGGGCTGAGGCATCGGCAAAGCCGCCATAGACCACATCCCCCTTGGACGAGAGTTCGATCAGGCCGCCATTGCCGCCCATACGTCCGCCCTTGGCCAGAACGCTGCCCCAAGCGCGGGTCCGGCTGTTGGACCAGACATCGATCCTGCCGCCATGTCCGGCAATCAACGATGAGGCCTCAAGCCGCGTATCGGGTGACAGTTCCACGGTTCGGGCGCTGATGACGGGCGAACCGGCGCTATCGAGACTGTGACCGATCCGGATCGTGCCGCCGTTAGAGACCCCCTCAGCATTGAGCTTGGCGGCAACCAGATTAATGTCGCCCCCGAGGACCGAAATATCACCCCCCTGCCCCCAAAGGCCGGTGGCGAACAGCCTGCCTGACGAGAACAGGGACTGGCCCTCATCAGTGCCTGACGAGAGAGCGACCTGTCCCCCCGCCTTGCCGCTGGCATCCATCACCGACGCCGTTGTTGCTATGAGGCGCGATTGGGCCGCGACGGCGATCTGCCCGCCAACGCCCTGATCGCCCCGAGCGCTGATCTGACCAAAATGGGCCAAGCGGTCAGCCGATACCGAGATGGTCCCGCCATGATCCGCGCCATTGGCCTGCAACTCACCGCCGATGCTGCCGACCTCGCCGCTGGTCAGGGACAGCCGTCCGCCTTGCTTGCCCCCATTGGCGGTGATCTGCCCCGTTAGGCTCAAGGCCCCGTCGGTCTGGAGGGTCGCTGTTCCGCCCTCCACCTTGCCGTTCAGATTGATATTGCCGCCGATCTCGGCCGCGCTGGCCTTGAGGCTGAGGCTCCCACCCTGCCCTGTACCAGACAGATCTAGGTGGGCGCTCTGGTCAATCTGCACCTTGCCGTCGGTCTCGATGGTCAGGGACGAGGCCGTCAGGGTCACTGTGCCATCAGGGTTTTGAACCACCCCGCCCGCCCGGCGTTGATCGCTGATGCGCACGGCGTCATTGACCACCTCGCGCGCCGCCTTGGCGGACAGATAGACTGAGCCTCCCCGCGCATCGATGATGCCGCGATTGTCGACCAGCGCTTGGGACGTCCCGCCCGCCCCATCGGTCTGAGACTGGCTAACCGCCTCGCCCAACTGGAACCGGATCAGGTTGTCTCCGGCCATATCCAACGTGAAGGTCTGGGCCCCGCCGATCAGCACTGTGCCCAGATGGGCCTGAATGGTCCCGCTGTTGGAGACGTGAGGCGCGACAAAGGCTGCCAGACCCGCATCCTTGATCGTGAGGGTACCTTCATTGACGATCTGGGCATCGGCCCTGCCCTTGGTTTCAAAACTATAGCGGCTGTTCATGAAGTTCTGGTTGGTGATGTCCGCCGTCGAGACGAGGAGGCCCGCCACATCGACCTTGGCCTCCTTGCCAAAGACCATGCCATTGGGATTGACGAAGAACAGCTGGCCATTGGCCTCAAGCCGTCCGAGGATCGAGGAGGCCTCTGAGCCGGTAACCCGGTTCAGGGCGATGGCGCTGGCCGAGGGTTGAATGAACTGACCCATGCCATCCTTGGCCACGCCAAAGGACCGCCAGTCGATGATCATCTTCTGAGAGGTCTGATTGACGGTCAGAGACGATGTACCCTGCCCGGTGATGGTTCCTGATCCGGCCACGACCGTGCCGCCAGAAGCGCTCGCAACCGCCTGGGCTCGCGCCTGCGCCGTCGTGAACGTCAAGAGCGCTGTGCCGCACAGGAGCAGATCGCGCCATTGAGCAGCAGGTCGATTGGATGATCGTGGCATGAGGGATCTCCGTCTCAATGTTTGAAACCAAGGGTGAAGAACCAGCGCCCGTCTCTGGGCATTGAGGGGGCTGGGTTTTCCTGAGGGCGGGCATATTGGACATCAAGGCTTAGGCCAGCAGGAGCCATTAGCCGCAGGCCTGCACCGGCCGATGTGGCGATGGCCTCGCGCACCTCACCAAATTCCAGAGGCCCGTTCTGACCGACACGCGCGCCGTCCGCGAAGAGATAGGGGGCGACGGTAAATCGCGAAATTTGGAAGGGCTTGGACAGTTCGACCGAGGCCTTGAGGCAGCTATCGCCGCCCAAAAGGCCCGTCTCAAAGCCGCGCCCATAGACCTGCCCGCCAAAGGAACATTCGGCGCTGGCCCAAAGGCTGTGGCCGCGCGTGACCACCTGCCCAGCGAGATCAAGGGTCAGGTCCATGCCCATCACAGGTTGAAGCCGATAGAGGCGCGCGGTGACATAGGAGGCCTCAGCAGAACCATAGGAGCGACTGCGAAGCGGATTGTCGCTGTCGGTCGCCTCAAGCCCGGTCAGGCCCTTGACGTAAGACAGTTCGAGCAGCGAGCTGGCACCCGAGCGGTCCGCCCAGTCATAGCTCAGCCCCGCCTCGGCCGTGCGCACCCGATCCTTGATTAGCGTCGCGCCGAACAGGTCGCTGGAACTGTCGAGCGCTGCGAGATCGAGATTGAGATAGAGGCTCTTGGCCCGCGTGCGGTAGAGCGGCACCACGGCACCCAAGGTCGCGGTTCGCTCCAGCCCCTTAAACTCCAGCGCCTTCAAGAACCCGCTCGCGGCCTTGGTCTTGGCTTGGGACAGGGTGAGATGGGCCCGCGACAGGCTGCTGCCAATCGGCGCGCTATAGCCAATGGCACGGTAGTCATAGGCCCCGTCGACCCGGCTGCGCCGATAGGACAGGTCCAAGCGGTCACCGAGCAGGGCCAAGGAATTGGCAGACACCGGCAGGGTGGCTTGTTTAGACCCGAACTCGCGCCGCAACCGATCATCCGAAGAGACCGCAAGCTCAAGCGCTTGGCGATCAATGACCACCAACAGGTCGGCGGAGCCCTCTACCGTCTTTGAGGGGCGGATAATAACCGACGCAGAAAAACCGCTGAGATCATCAATCCCGAGGATGGAGCGCTCGAGGTCATAGGTTCGAACCGGTCCCGCCTGCACGACGCTGCGCAACCGCTTGCGGACCGCAGACGCAATGCGAGTGGCCCGTGAAACCGAAAGCTTTTGTCTAAATTCAACAACGACCTGGTCAATGACCCCCTCAATGACCCTGATGTGCACCACACCATCAATCACGGTTTGCTCCGGTACGATCGCGACGGTCAGGGCATATCCGCGGGCGGCATAGAGCGCCGAAATCCTGTCCGCCAAGCCCATGAGCTCGGACAGCATTACGGCTCGGCCAGTCAGCGGCTGGGTGAGGGTCGACTGCTCCTCAGGACTCAGCGCCTTTGAACCGTCAATCTGGATCTGTTCGATGAGAAAGGATGGATCATTTGCCGGGGACGCCGCACTGGGCCGCTCGATCTTGAAAGGGGCTCGAATACGGCTTCTCGGCAGATCAGGCTTTGTCGCGTCCTGACCTATAGCCTGGGACGAGGGCAGCAATATCGATTGTCCATAGGCGCGAGCGTCTAGCCCAAGGGTCAATAGGCCGATGATGCTCCAGATGACTAACCGCATCACTATTGAATTCACGAACACCACTCGAAGATGAATTACAATACGATTTAAAATAGTAAAACATGAAAAGCTATTTAAGAAAGACGCAATTAAGTGGTTTTGATCGGCTCATGACAAAAATGTCGCTAAATCAATACTTACGACTACTGAAGCCCGTGGGATGACAAGGCGTGGGTGCTAAAATCCGCACCCACTCAAGAGATTGGCCCTTGCCGGGCACCGCAAAAACAGCGTTTCATCTGGCCATTGCAAACCCTTGAGAAAGATCCCAACGATGAAGAAGATGATCCTCGCGAGCTTGGCTGGTCTGTCGATCGCATTTGCCGCCGGCGCTGCTCTGGCAGACGATAAGCTAACGGTTGATGCGACCCCGATTGCTGACCTGGCCGCTAAGCCTGAGACCAAGGCCATTTTGGACAAAGATCTTCCTGGCCTGACCGCTCACCCTGCCTTCGATCAGTTCAAAGCCATGACGCTCAAGGCGCTTCAGCCCATGAGTGGTGGTAACCTCACCGATGAGCAGCTGGCCGCTGTGCAGGCTGATCTGGATGCTTTGGCCAAGAAAGACACGACGTCTCGCTAAAAACCGTCAGCGGTTGAACTGTTCAATCGCCATCTAACCGAGGCCCTCTTCACAGTGATCTGTGGCGGGGGCCTTTGATTTTGGAAGGGGGGCAACGCCCCGCCCCTCGGGCTACCAATCCGTTAGGATTGATGCGCAATAAGTAATATACACTATATATAAAACGCGCAGAATTTATGGGGCGGATGATCATGGACCAAGTGACCCAGCAGGGCATTCTGAAGAAATTTGAGATCGAACAGGCGGATGTTGATCGCGTCAGAGCGGTTGGTCCGAGGTTGATGCTAGAGATCAACGACCATCTCGCTGCATTTTACGAATGGATGGCGAACCACGACGAATATCAAATCTTCTTTGCCAACAGCCCCGACCGTTTGAACCGGGTTCAAGCCATGCAGGCCTCCTATTGGCGCACCTTCTTTGAAGCCAACCTGACCTCAGCCTGGTTTGAAGAACGTAAGCATGTCGGTGCGGTCCACGCCCATATTGACCTTCCCAACGACATCTATTTCGCCGGTGTGTCCTTCTCCGCAAAATCGCTCATCGACCGGCTTAGGAAACTTGGCGAAACCGTCGAGAACATGGACGCTACGGTGGATTCGATCACCAAGCTCATCTTCTTGGACTCCTTTGTCGTCATCGACGAGATTGCGCGCATCAACCGAGAAAAGATTGCGGCCGGCAGCAAGGCTCTGCTCGAGATGTCGACGCCTGTAACCCCGATCTGGGAAGGGATTCTTCTCCTGCCCCTTCTGGGTATCATCGATTCAGAGCGCACCCGCGACATCATGACCAAGACCCTCACCAAGATTGGCGAGACGCGGGCCAAGGTCTTTGTACTCGATATTAGCGGCGTCAGTGCGATGGATACAGCGGTCGCCAACCAACTGATCAAGATCACCAAGGCGACCCAGTTCATGGGCTGCGAAACCATCATTTCGGGGGTTTCTCCGACGATCGCCCAGACCCTTGTCGAGCTAGGCGTCAATATTGGCGACGTTCGGACGACCGCAACCCTGCGAGATTCATTCGAGCTGGCGCTGCGCGCTGCGGGTGTTGGGCTGCAAACCCTTGGGTCCTAAGCCTACCTCATCCCATCAAGATACCCAGAGAGACTAGGGTCACATGTCCGACCTCGATCTAAAGGCCAGCGCCTCCAGAAGCGTCACCTCAACGCGGATTAGCGACTGCTTGATCGTGACCGTGCCTGACGATCTGGGGGGCTCCCAGATGGAAGTCCTGCGTGATGCGACCCTGCAGGCCATTCACGGTGTTTCAACGCGCGCCGTGATCTTTGAACTGAGCAGCCTAAGGTTCCTCGATAGCGAGGAATTTAGCGGCTTAAAGTCCATCGCTCACATGACTGAAAGGCTGGGTTCGACGTCAATCTTTGTCGGTTTGCACCCCGGCATCGTCGCCCATCTGGTCCAAGCCGATGCCGATTTGGGTGGCATCAAAGCCGAATTGGGTTTGAGCGAAGCCCTCCGCTCCCTGTCGGTTGGGCTGGCCTAGCCATGCCTATCGGCACAATGCGAACCTTTACCTTTACCGTTCGCGACTACACCGATCTTCGGATCGCTGTGAGCAATGTCCAAAAACTGCCCTTCGTTGCCAGCGCGTCCGAGTTAGAGCGGTCGATGATCGGCACGATTGTCTCTGAGCTTGGCTCCAACATCATCAAATATGCGACCTACGGCACCATTATAGCGAGCCTTTACGATGAAGGCGGTCAGCAAGGGGTTGAAATTATAGCGATAGATGATGGGCCGGGGATCAAAAACATAGACCTGGCGCTCCGCGATAGTTTCTCCACCGGCCAGACCCTCGGCTTAGGCTTGCCGGGCGTAAAACGGATGGCTGATCGATTTTCCATTCGATCCGCACCCTTTTCGGGAACCATCGTGAGCGCCATCAAGCTTTTGAAATCGGCGGGGCGGAGCTCAACGCTCATCATTGATGAGCCGAGGATTTTTGATGGTTCAAGCCAGCCCTTCGCGCAACGCTGCGAGATTGGCTCCCATTTTCGCCCAATGGTGGGTCAGATTAACAGTGGCGACCGCGTTGTTATCGCGGAATCAGAGAACCAAACTCTGATCGTCATTATTGATGTTACGGGTCACGGAGATCGGGCGCATGCGAGCGCCAAACTCATCCAATCCATCATCGAAACCAACAGCGCCCAAGACCCAAAGGCCCTAATGGCCCTGCTTCATACCAAGCTGCAGGGCACACTTGGCGCAGCCATTGGGATCCTGAAAATTGATAAACACTCCAACCGCTTTAGCTATCTGGCGGTCGGCAACACCGGCGCGAGCCGCGTTGAGGGAAAGAAATGGCGCGGGATTTCTAAGGACGGAGTCCTTGGCCAGCGCTTACCTACCCTGCGGGAGCAAACCGAACTGCTGGAACCCGGCGACGTTCTCTTTCTTTGGACTGACGGTTTACCAGAGACGACGACGCCCCAGTTTCTTCAACGCCACATCGACGAAGCCACACAGCCCCTCGCCCGCCGTATTGTTACAGAGATGGGACGGGACCACGATGATGCGGGATGCGCCATTTTGAAGTGGTTTGCCTAATGCAGCTTTCCAACCTAAAGATTAGCAATCCAGACGCCGTCTATTCTGGCCGTCGCAAGATCTATGATTTCGCGATTGCGCTGAGCAAGGACGCCGTACTCTCGGCCCAGATCGCCGGTGAATTTTCCGAACTCGCAAAGCTATTGGCAAACTATGGCGATCGGGCCCGTGCCAGTGTTTCGCTGACCATGCGGCGCGGCCACCCTCTCATCGAAATCGAATATTACGTCAAAAGCGCCGACGATGACACGAACGCCCCTCAAAACGCTCAAAGGTCGAAGACGCCCTACCGCGCTCTACGGGAGTATCAGCTTGCCGTTTCGCCGCCGACTGAGAGCCAGATCGAGCGATATCGGTCAATATTGACTGAAAAGACCCGCGAAGAACTCTTCCGCGACATTCATGAGATCAACGACGAACTACGCGATGCGACGGCCGAGGCGGTGTCCGCCGCCCAAATGAAGGCCGACTTCTTGGCCAATATGAGCCACGAAATTCGCACGCCGATGAATGCGATCGTGGGCATGACCCATCTGGCGCTCAGTACGGACCTATCGCAAAAGCAGCGGGGCTATATCGAGCGGATCCAACAGTCCTCGCAGCATCTGATGATGCTCATTGAAGACATTTTGGACTTCTCCAAAATTGAATCTGGAAAGATGACCATCGAAGAGGTCGAATTCCAGATTGAAAATATCATTCACAACCTGATCACCATCAACGCCGAGAACCTCGAGCGCAAGAACATCGAATTCACGTTCAAGATCGATCCGAAGGTTCCGAAAAATCTTAGGGGTGATCCGTTCAGGCTCAGCCAAATCCTGATCAACTTTGTCAGCAATGCGATCAAGTTCAGCGACCACGGCGAGGTCGGTGTCCATGTCGAGATGGAGGATGAGGGTCCTGACGATATCCAGCTGAAGTTCACCGTCAGCGACACCGGCATTGGCATTAGTCCAGAGCAGCAAAAGAAGCTGTTCCAAAGCTTCCAACAGGCCGACACCTCCACCACCCGCAAATATGGCGGCACGGGTCTGGGTCTGGTGATCAGTAAGAGCCTTGCGGAGTTGATGGGGGGCAAGGTGGGCCTGTCCAGTCAACTGGGACAGGGCTCGAAGTTCTGGTTCAGCGCGAGACTGAAGCACAGTCAGGAAATCCAGCAATCGGCCATTCAACTGGATCTTTCGACCATCAAGGCCTTTGTCGTCGACGATCACGACCGTGCCCGTCAGATCATGGTCGAAATCCTGACCGCGATGGGTGTGACCTGTGTTCCGTTAACGTCCGGCTTTGCCTGCCTGTCCGAACTGCAAGCCGCCATCAATGCGCATGATGAGCCCGACATCGTCTTCATCGACTGGAAGATGCCCGGCCTCGACGGCATGGAAACGGCCAAAGCCATTCGCAAAATGCCTTTTGTGGTCCCGCCAAAACTGGTTCTGGCCACGGCGCTTGGCCGGGAAGACATTCGAAATAACGAAGGCCACCGGCTGTTCGACGATGCGATCGTTAAGCCCGTTCATGGCTCGAACCTCTTAGATGCCCTGGCCAATACCCTCTTCGCGAACCCCAGACCCAAAAAGGCCAAGGGGCGAAAGTCCAAATCGGACAAGAGTTCGAAGCTATCAGAGGCCGAGATCAAGGCCTTCACCAAGCGCTTCAAACATGCCCGCATTCTGTTGGTCGAAGATAATGAGATCAATCGCGACGTTGCGGTCGGGCTATTCCAAGAGCGCAACATAGCCATCGAACTGGCAGAAAATGGGCTAGAGGCTCTGTTTAGGGTCAAGGCAGAGCCGTGGGACCTCGTGTTCATGGATATGCACATGCCGATCATGGATGGTCTCGAAGCCACCCTTGAGATCCGCAAACTGCCGGAACTGGCCAATCTGCCCATCGTGGCCCTCACCGCAAACGCCATGGCCAAGGACCGGGAACGGTGCGCCGAGGTCGGCATGAACGACTATGTGACCAAACCCATCAATCCCAATGAGCTTTGGCGGGTGTTGGAACAATGGGTCACGCCCAATGTTACGGACGTTGAGCTGGCCGAAGCGCCATCGGAGCAGGTCTTGGCAATCGAAGCCCCCACCTTGCCGACCGTTGAAGGGATCGATCGGGTTAAGGCGCTGCAAAATACCAACGGCAATGAAAAGCTAGCGCTCTCCATCCTCACCAAGTTTGCAGACCGCAGCGCGCGGTTCTCCGCGGAATATGACGCGGCCCATAGCGCCGAGACCTCCAAGGACAGGGAACGGATTGCCCATAGCCTGAAGGGCACGGCGGGCAGCGTCGGGGCGGATCACATCGCGACCATGGCCGGTCAACTCGAGAGCATGATTAGTCAGGGCAATGACAGCCACCTGATCGAACAACAGTACCAGACCCTCTGCTTGGCCCTAGGCTCGCTGCTGAGCCATCTGAACATCGCGCTC
>CAISGS010000593.1 GCA_903884915.1 uncultured Caulobacteraceae bacterium
CGAACTCCGCGATCCGCACGACCGAGAGGCCCATATCGGCCATTCGCCGCGCATCTTCTGCCCACCAGTCCTGCGGCCAATGTTCGGGATAGTAACAGACGCCGAGTTTCATCTGGTCTTAGCCTTCAAAATAGAGCGGCGGCGAACCTGCCACATCAACCGACAGGGCAAATAGCCCGCCCGCCTGCGGCTGTGCCTCAAGTTGCTGGGGCGTCAGTCCATCGCGCGCACTGGTCACGAACAGGGTCTTGAGGTCAGGACCGCCGAAGCTGCAACTGGTTGGGCACTGAACAGGCATGGGGATGATCCGGTCGAGGCTGCCGTCGGGCGCATAACGCACGATGCGCCACCCATCCCATTGCGCGTTCCACAGATAGCCCTCGCAATCCACCGCAGAGCCATCGGGCGTCGCCGCTTGCCCTCGCGTTTGGGCAAAGACCTGCTGCCCGCTAAGGCCATCATCACCGATATCGTAGCGGTAGAGGGTCTGTTCGAGGGAGTCAGCGACATAGAGCTGGCGGCCATCAAGGCTGGTTCGAAGCGTATTGGTGATGCCCCAATCGCGAACGACCGCCCTGCCCGACCAGTCTGGCTTGACCTGAAAGACCGCCCCCGACCGCTCTGACGCCTCATTATGCATCGAGCCGAACCAGAAACTGCCATCAGCCCCGACATTGCCGTCATTGCTGCGGTTGCCTGGATGTTCGTTCGGGGTGGGATAAAGCAGGCTAAAACGCCCTGACTGTGGATCAAAAACGCCTGCCCCAGCGGCTGTCGCGGCGACAAAGCCCCCTGCCCGGCGAAGACCCAGCGCGGTGATCTGTTCATCCGGATCAAGGCTCCCGGTCTCTCCCGTTGAAGCCTCAAACCAATGGACCTTGCGGCCTACAATATCGACCCACCATAGCCGCCCATCGCGCGGGTCCCAGCAAGGCCCCTCGCCCAAGGCGCAGCGAAAATCTGCGACGCAGTGGGCGGTCATGTCAGACGCTCCAAATGGTGGACGGCAATCTCTTGGGCTCGAAGGACGGGCAGAGGCAGGCCCTGATGGATCAAGGCGGTACCGGAGGCTTCGAACCCCTGACCGGTCAAGGTTGACGGCGTCGATTTCATGGTCCGTTGCGGATGGCTCGGCGGGTTCAACAGGGTGACGCGATAGGTCGCGGCTGGATCGAGACCCGAAAGCCGCAGGGGCCCGAGCGTCGCCGTCGCTGGGGTTCCAACCTGAGCGGCACTGACCAAGGCTCCGGCCTCCCCCACGACCATCAGTGCGGACATGCCGGCATCGGGATGGGACAGACGCACGGTCCGGCCCGCATGGAGTAAGGCGCGGTGTTGCTTGTGAAGCGCCATGACCTGCGCCAACAGCTCTCGCTCTCGCAAGGTCATGGCCCGCAGGTCCGCCTCTATGCCGAAGTGCCCAAAGAAGGCCGTCCAGGCGCGAAAGCCTATCCCTGTGTCGCGCGCCGTCGTGTGGCTCGCGCGCGGGCCAACGTGGGAGCCCATAATTTCAGGCGGGAAGAACAGACTAAAGCTGCGCTGGATGGCTTGGCGTTCAACCGGATCGTTACAGTCGGAGGTCCAGATCCGGTCGGTGCGGCGCAAGATCTCGAAATCCGCCCGTCCGCCGCCCGAGGCACAGGCCTCGATCTCAACATGGGGATGCTTGGCCCGCAGATCATCGATGAGCCCATAGACCGCAAGGGTCTGACGATGGACCGCCGCCCTACCGCCACTGACCGGATGGGTCAGGTCGCGGTTCATGTCCCATTTCAAATAGGCGATGTCATTTTCGCTGAGCAGACGATCCAGTTGAGCGAAAATGGCGGCGCGAACCTCGGCGCGGGTAAGGTCGAGCATATATTGCCCGCGCCCGAGCGGCTGAACCCGGTCGGCAACGCCAAGCGCCCAATCGGGATGGGCGCGCAGAAGATCGGAATCTGAATTGGCCATTTCAGGCTCGACCCAAAGGCCAAAGCCCATCCCAGCGGCCTTGACCTCTGCAATCAGCGGACCCAGCCCGCTTGGATATTTGATCGGATCAGGGGTCCAGTCACCGAGACTGGTTCGGTCATCATTGCGTCCCAAGAACCAGCCATCATCGAGCACAAACCGCTCGGCCCCCACGGCTGCAGCATGGACAATGAGGTCGGATAGGACCGCTGGGTCATGATCGAAATAGACCGCTTCCCAACTGTTGAAGTGGACGGGCCTTGGCTTTGCCGCCAGCCGCCGATCCAAGATCTGTTGACGCACAAAGGGGTGGAACCGGTCGCTGAGACCATTGAGACCGGTGTCGGACCTTGCCGCATAAAGGGTTGGCGACTGATAAGCCTCGCCGGACGCGAGGGTCATTTCGCCGGGCAAGAACAGTTCCCCAGCCTGCATCTGGACCCGCCCATCGCGCAGGCGCTCGACCAACATGCGGTGATTACCGCTCCAAGCCAGATGGAAACCTGTGACCGCGCCATGCTGGTCGCTAAAGCCTGCCTCACCCACGGCCAGCAGCGGCGGGGCATGGTGTGAGGTCCGCCCAGTCCGGTTTTCGCTGACCCACAGGCCGCCCGGAACGCGCAGCCGATAGGGCCGCCCCTCATTGGCCCAGCGCCCTTCAAAGGCCAACAGCTCATCATGGACGAGCGGCAGACATGCTGCGGCGAGCCAATCCACAGTTAGCGCTGAAGGACCTTGATTGATGAGACGATTGCGGAAGGACGCGACGCCGGTCTGGGCATCCATCTCAATCTCAAGCTCGAGGGCCACCCCCGCCAGCTCATCGGACAGGAACAGGCTGGCCCGATGATCGCTTATCTCGGACGACACCACCTGAAACTGGCTAGGGATTAAATCGCCTGACCGATGGAGCTGCGCCAGTGGTGTTCCTAGAAAGCCCCGGGCCGCGTCAGGCGCTAGGTCCAACACTTCGCCCCCATCGAGCATGCCATGAGGAATGGGCCTTTGCGCAAGTTCAGCAATCGCCGCGAGGTCTGCCCCCACGGCGAGGCTTGGACCCCAATAGACCAAGGCCGGCGGTTCGCTCGCCTTGGCGCTGAACACCATCGTGTCCCCGCCCGCGTCTAGCCGAAACCGCAACCCTGTCATGGTCGAATCCGCTCCCTGATCCTGTTGCGCACAGGCTAGCCTCGCCAGCCGGTCTTGACCATCCGTCCAATAATCCGATTGACGAGCGCCCTTCCAAGACCCTCAACTGAGGTCAAAATATAAGAACGGGTGGGGACCATGCAGACCAACATCATCCAATGGGCCGTATTTTTTGGCCTGACCGCCCTGATGGCCATTCTTACAGCCTGGCAAGTGTCTCGCATGGGCGGGCGGTCGAGCAACTCCAACCGCGAATATTTTCTTGCCGGCGGCAACCTGACCTGGCCCTTTATCGCAGGCTCGATCACCCTGACCAACCTGTCGACCGACCAGTTGGTGGGCATGAACGGCAATCAGATGTTGCTGCTGGCTTGGTGGGAACTGTCGGCCATTGCGGGGCTCATGATGCTCTGCTGGATCTTTCTGCCGATCTATTATCGCAACAACTGCACGACCACGACCGAGCTCTTGGAGCGCAAATATGGTTCGGTGCATCTGCGCGCGGTGGTCTCGGTCCTGTTCCTGCTTGGCAATGTGTTTATCTACCTGCCGATCATGCTCTATACGGGCTCGCTGTTCCTCAAGACCATGTTCGGGATCGATATTCCCCTGATCTATATCGCAGCGGCCATGGCCCTTCTGGGCGGGGCCTATGCCATCGGCGGCGGCCTGCGCGCGGTCGCGGTCTATGACACGATCTCCGGCGTTGGCGTCTTGGGCATGGCCGCCTTGGTTGTGATCCTCGCTCTGGCCGCGATCCATTTCGATCTCTCCGGCATACCGCCAGAGCGCCTGAGCATGATTGGTGGACCGGACTCGCCCATCCCTTGGCAGACCC
>CAISGS010000594.1 GCA_903884915.1 uncultured Caulobacteraceae bacterium
CGGCTTGCCATAGCGCCGGGTCACATTGGAAAAGAGGTCCGCGGCCGCAAAAATGGTCCGACCAAGCTTGGACTCCGACGCCGGATTAAGAGCCGAGCCCCAAAAGTCCCGCGTCACCCGCGCCGCAGCCCGCAAAGGACCGGTCGCATAATAGGCTGCTTCGTGAACCGAATAGAGCATGGAAACGCCCCCCCCAAAACCAACGCAACAATTATTGTGCGGCGCAGCATAACACGCAAAGGGTAAGCGGAGTCTATATGGACTTATGGAAAAGGTACGATCACGGGCGTGGTCGGACTATTGATTAATTTTTATAAATGACATGGCCTTGATCGAGAAAGACAAGGAAAAACGAATCCTTAACTCGAAATCCATGCACCCGGCTTTCCCCATCAATACGCAGTTCGAACCAAGTTAAGTCCGGACTAAGCGCGTTCAATTCCGGGTTTTTAGGCAAAATGTCTGGATTTTTATGTGGGGTGTAACCCAAACCTGTTTTATGACCAACTGCACCACCTGTAGCGTATATATCTGACCAACGCATCTGTGTGATCTTGCGGCAGAAGTTACTGAATGATTTTAACTTATGGGCTTCCCATGCTGAGAAGCACTCATGGTCAGGCCAGTAATATTTGAGATTTACGTAAGGGCGATCACGCCCATCTTCGTGCGCCACGCCTAACAGAGACGCATCCCGCAATGTTAAATCGTGAGCCGGCGATATTTTGCCGCTTTGTTGTGCAGCGACTTGCTTAAGCCGCCTAGCCCGGCTCATTCTCGGCCCGATCATAAAGATCGCGATAAAACTGAGCCATAAGCCCCTTATCGATCACGGTGTTTGAGCGCGCTTCAGGTGAAATATCACCGCGCGCCCTCAGCCACGGCGCTTCGCTGTGTGTCATGCGCTCCAATTGCTTTGCAGAATATTCGCCATAGACATCGAGTATGTCCCTAAGTTGGCTTTCATCAACTTCAGCAATAGAGGGAACGGTCTTTGGCGCAGGAAGGGCATCCCACGAACTTCCCCGGAATTCTTGAAACACGGACTCGGCCACAGGGCCATGTGCCCATGCCTGCAATTCCTCGTCAAAAAGCGGGACGTTGCGGCGCGCAAGTGACCAAGCCTGCGCATAATAGATCAGCTTTTGGAGCTTTAGATGCGTGACGGCATCCCCGGCATCGCGATCGATCGCGCCAAGAAACCAGTACGCAATATCTGTGGCTGTGTATTTCGCCCTCATGGCACCACTCTACCTTATGGGGTGTTAAAATTCAACCCCACAAGCAAACCATCCTCTTAAGAAGCATTAGCCCGAACCTAATATCCGGTTTTCATCGCGTCCAAAATCTGGAGGGCATTCTCATCCGGGCTAAGGCCATAGGCCAGCACGCGGCTGAACTCACCCTTGGGATTCATCAAATAGATCAAGGAGGTATGGTTGACCAGATAGGCATCCCCCGTGCCGTCCTTTTCAAAATAGGCGCGGTAGGCCTTGGCGGCTGCCTTGACCTGATCAGGCGTGCCGGTCAGGCCGATAATGCCCTTGGGAAATCCGGGACTGGCGAGATAGGCCTTTAATTTGGGCGCCGTATCGCGCTCTGGATCGACGCTGATGAAGATAATCTGCAGATCCTTGCCCTTGGGGCCCAACTGATCGACCGCAGTGCCAAGGGTCTGAAGGGTGGTTGGGCAGACATCCGGACAATAGGTGAAGCCAAAGAAGACCGCGCTCCACTTGCCCTTGAGCAGCCGTTGGTCGACCGGCTTTCCGTCCTGGTCCACCAGTTTAAAGTCGCCGCCGATCTGCAAAGCCCCTTCGGCAGCCCTAGTCGGAGCCTTGGGCGCGGGTCCCCTAATATAGACCAGAACGCCCAGCCCGATGGCCGCCGCGATACAGCATAGGATCACCGCCAACCGGAACTGCTTCATCGTCTTATCCTTCGCGCGGAGAGGCGCGTCTATTGTTCGCACGGGCCGCACCCGGCCAGAGACTGCTTTCCTTGCCAATATAGGTTATGAATGCCCATGCCCAAGACCAAACCGCCGCACCCGATGGATATGGACACCGCCGCCACCGGAACCCTTCTTGGGGGCGGGACCGGCGATGGCCTGTGGCAAGGCCCCTTGGCAAGGGGGCGTTTGCGGCTACGAACCCTTCTGGTTCTGCGCTGGATGGGTATTGTCGGCCAAACGGTCGCGGTCCTGACCATCGGCTTGGGATTTGGCTTTTCCCTGCCCTTTTTGTGGTGCCTCAGCCTGATCGCAGCGAGCGCTTGGCTCAATGTTGTGCTGTCCTTAGGTCGGCCCGGTCAGAAGTTCGCGAGAGGCTGGGAAGCGGCGGCTCAGTTGGGCTTTGATATTCTGCAACTGGCCGCGCTGCTCTATCTGACTGGCGGTATCACCAATCCCTTCTCGCTGCTGCTGATCGCCCCCGTCACCCTCGCCGCCGCGACCTTGCCTGGACGATTTGCGGTTGGGCTCGGCCTGCTGGCGGTCACGGCGGCTGTCATTCTTAGCCTCTGGTCCCTGCCCCTGCCCTGGATCGCGGGAGAAGCGGTTCAACTGCCGCTGCTCTATCGGGCCGGGATGGCGATCGCGACCCTGACCGGCATTGCTTTTACGGCGGGCTATGCGTGGCAGGCCTCAGCAGAGGCGACACGGATGGAACTGGCCTTAAGCGTCACCCAAACGGTTCTGGCTCGCGAACAGCGTCTCGCCGCCCTCGGCGGACTGGCAGCCGCCGCGGCCCATGAACTGGGCACGCCGCTGGCTACTATTTCGGTCGTGGCCAAGGAGATGGTTCGTGAGGCCCCAGAGGGTCACCTGCGCGAAGATGCCGAACTGCTGGTCTCTCAAGCGGCCAGATGCCGTGACATCCTGCTGCGCCTGACCCAAGAGCCTGAGACCGACGACATGGTCCATGGCCGCATGGCGCTGCAACAGTTTCTTGATGAGGTGATTGAGCCCTATCTGCATGACGCTATTCGCGTGATCGCGGTCATTAAAGGCGCTGAGGGTAGCGAGGCGCCCGAGATTCAACGCCTGCCAGAGGTGATGCACGCCCTGACCTCTCTGGTCGAAAATGCCGTCGATTTCGCCCGCACCGAGGTCCAAGTCATCGCGCGCTTTGATGCCCGGACCTTGACCGTAGAGGTCCGCGACGATGGCCTTGGCTTTGCCGCCGACGTCCTGCTCAAGCTCGGCGAGCCCTATGTCACCAGTCGGCCGAGCGGTGAGGGGTCCCGCACTGGCCATCTGGGCATGGGTCTTGGCTTCTTCATCGCCAAGACCCTGCTCGAACGAACAGGCGCGAAGGTTTCCTTTGGCAATGCCCGTCAAGGCGGCGCGACCGTGTCGGCGCGCTGGCCCCGGGAACGGATCGAAGCCGATTAGAGCTGGGCGAGGATCGCTGCGCCCATCTCTTCGGTGCTGAGCTTGCCGCCCAGATCCCGCGTGCGTGCGCCGCCATTCAGCGCCGCCTCAACCGCACCATAGAGACGGTCGGCCAGATCGGGCCGCTCCAGCGACCAACGTAGCGCCATCTCGAAGGACAGGATCGCCGCAACAGGATTGGCCACGCCTTGGCCCGCAATATCAGGTGCCGAACCGTGGATCGGCTCATAGAGACCCGGCTTACCCGCTACGCCCAATGCCGCTGAGGGCAGAAGCCCAATAGAGCCGGTCGCCATCGACGCCTGATCGGACAGCAGGTCGCCAAACAGATTGTCGGTCAAGATCACGTCGAACTGCTTGGGATTACGCACCAACTGCATGGAACAGTTATCGGCCAGCATGTGGTCGAGCTTCACGTCGGCATAGTCGCGGGCGTGAATTTCGGTCACGACCTCACGCCAGAACAGACCGCTCTCCATGACGTTGGACTTTTCAGCGCTGGTGACGCGGTTGTCACGGCTGCGAGCCAACTCAAAGGCGACGCGGGCGATGCGCTCGATCTCGCTGGTCGTATAGACCTGGGTGTCAAAGCCCCGGCGCTGGCCATCGGGCAGGGTCTCGATCCCGCGCGGCTGACCAAAATAGACCCCGCCGCACAGTTCGCGAACAATCATGATGTCCAGCCCAGCGACCACTTCGTGCTTCAAGGTCGAGGCGTCGGCCAAGGCATCGAAACAGATGGCCGGGCGAAGGTTGGCAAACACATCCATGGATTTGCGAAGGCGCAGCAAGCCCGCCTCGGGCCGCACATCGCGCCCAACGCCCGCCCACTTGGGACCCCCAACCGCGCCCATCAGCACCGCATCTGACGCCAGCGCAACAGCTTCCGCCTCAGCCGTCAGGGGTGTGCCATGGAGGTCATAGCTGGCCCCGCCGAAAGGACGCTCGACAAGGGTCAGTTCCAAGCCGCCCTTGGCCATCAGCGCGGCAACGACCTTACGTACCTCTGAGATAACTTCAGGACCGATCCCGTCTCCGGGCAAGAGCAATAGGGTTTTCATGGGGATAACTTTGGCTAGAAGGATGGAGATGGGCGTTAGAGCCCGGTTTGATTGATGACCTCAAAGGCGCTGAGCTTTCGCTCAAAGGGTCCGGCAGCGGCCAACGCTGCGCGCCAGACGGCCATGTGCGGCATCTTGAAATGCGCGTCCAGTGCCTCTTGCGAGACCCAGCTTTCCGACACCCAGACAAGCCCCGGCTCGGTCAGATCATGACCATAGGCATAGGTGATACAGCCGGGCTCGGCGCGCGAGGCGGCCATCATGGCAAGCATGGCGGGGCGAAGGCTTTCGACGGCCTTGGGCGGAACCTGTAAGGTGCCCGCCACCAAGATCATGCCGCGACCCAAGGCTGGGTCAGGCGGCGCTGGGCTTCGAAATCATCGATGCTGCTAACATGCTGCAGGGTCTCGCCAATGGCATCCAGACCCTTGACCAGCTTTTCCTGACGGCCGGCGTCGAGATTGAAGTTGACCACCCGGCCAGAGGGCAAGGTCACGGTTTTGGCTTCTAGATCGATGCTGAAGACGTGGTTGCCGCCGCGGGCCTCGCCCATCAGGCTGCGCACCTCATCCTCGGCTAAGACGATCGGCAAGAGGCCATTGTTGAAGCAGTTATTATAGAAGATATCGGCAAAGCTGGTCGAGATCACGCAGCGAATACCAAAATCCAGAAGGGCCCAGGGCGCGTGCTCGCGGCTTGAACCACAGCCGAAATTATCGCCAGCAATCAGGACGCCCGCAGAGGCATAGTCCGGCTGATTGAGCACGAAATCGGGCTTTGGCGAACCATCGGCCTCATAGCGCATGGCCGCAAACAGACCCTTGCC
>CAISGS010000595.1 GCA_903884915.1 uncultured Caulobacteraceae bacterium
GACCCAGACCCCTTCACTGAGGCCGGTGGGGCACCCCCTCACCCAACCCTCTCCCCCAAGGGGGCGAGGGCTTTGTATTGTTACTGCGTCATTGCGAGCATCGCGAAGCAACCCAGGGGTCTGACACGAACTAGAGTTGATGTTCCCCTGGGTTGCTTCGGCGCGATGCGCCTCGCAATGACGCGGAGCGAAGGAAGGATGGTTTCTTTAAAACCCCGCCCCAACGCGCGCCAACTGGCGGTTCAAATCCTTCAGCCTTTGATCAATCTCGGCCATGGTGCGATTGAGCGCACCGTCATCGTCGCGCCAGACCTGCACAACGCGGCCCCAGACGGCGGTCATGGCAGCGCGCCGCGCCATGCCCTTCAGCCCGCCGGTATCGATCCCAGCGGTCTCTAGCAGGGCCTTAGAGGTCGCAATCAGGCGCGGGGCCATGGCCGCCGGGCCTTCTTCGTGGGAAATGGCGATCAGGGCATGGCGGTGCGGTTCCATGGCCTCGATCCGCGCCATCACCGCTTCAAAGAGGCGATCATGGACCTCGCCGGGTTGGGCCGCTGTCACAAGCGCAGCCCGATCAAACCGGCGCGACAGGTGATCCATCACCGCCCCCTTGCCATTGGCGGCGCCATAGAGTTCGGCAAAGCCCAGCTCTGCCTTGGCGGCAATGTCCAACAGGCTGATCTGCGACCATGGACGGTCGGCTGCCAGCGCGAGGGCGGCATCGGCGGCAAGGTCAAGGCTGGAGGGCTCAAGCTGGGTCATAGACTACAGATGGACCGCAAAGGCCGGGGCGACAAGAGCTGGACTAACCGGCCAATTCCCGCGACCGCTTCACAGCGGCTGTGACGGCGCGGGCGAGAAGATCACCAAAGCCGCCTTCGCCCATCAGGACCTCAAGGGCAGCTTGGGTGGTGCCGCCGGGAGAGGTGACTTGCCTGCGCAGTTCAGCGGGTTCCTCTTGGCTTGCCTCCAGTAGGGCCGCCGCGCCAATGATGGTGGCGCGGGCCAATTTCCGCGAGGCTTCTGCCGTCAAGCCGTGAACCGGGCCCGTGGCCTCCAAGGCCTCGATGAAGGCGTAGAGATAGGCCGGGGCCGATCCTGAAACGCCAACAACCGAGTCCATCAAGGCCTCGTCATCGACATCCACCGTCACCGCCACGGGATCGAACAGGGCGTGGGCAACGCTTAAGGCCTTGGCATCGGGTGCAAAGACAGAGGCAACCCCCTTGGCCACGGCCACAGCCGTGGTCGGCATGATCCGCGCCACCAGACGGCCACCGAAGGCGGCGCTAATATCGGCGGCTCTAACGCCCGCCGCAATCGAGACAATGATGCAATCGGGAGCCAAAAGGTCAGCGATCTGGGCCGCCGCTTCGCGCCACATCTGCGGCTTCACGGCTAGCAAGAGCACCTTGGCCTCGACAAGCACGCCGTCGTCAGGATTGAGACGCGCACCAGCATCGGCAGCGGCCAGCGCTTCCTTTGACGGATAGGGGTCACGGATGATCAGGTCGGACGGCGCGAAGGCTCCCATGAGGCTCCAGCCCTCAATCAGAGCGCCGCCCATGCGGCCAGCGCCCAACATCAAAATGGGAGTCATGATCAAATCCGCCTTAGACCGAAAAATCAGGCTGTGCCGACCGTCTCGAACATGCAGGCCGACACGGCCTCTGCGGGAGACTTGTCACCATTGAACAGGAAGTCAAAGGCCGGATAGAACCGGTCCGCCGCCTCGAC
>CAISGS010000596.1 GCA_903884915.1 uncultured Caulobacteraceae bacterium
CGCCGACGAGGCCTCACGGGCCCTGAGCACATGGCCTGAACTGGCGGACCTTTCGGCGCAGTTGATCGCCCAGTGGCCCGGCCAAGCGCGCGGCTTCCACAGGATCGATCTGCCGGATCTTCGCGTGGTGATCGATGTGGCGGTGATGGAGGTCGAAGAGGCGCTCAGCTCATGGACCGGCATAGCTGATGCCTGGTTCCTCGATGGATTTTCTCCTGCCGTAAATCCGCAGATGTGGCGCGACGCGGTCTTGGCTCTGGTCGCAGCCCGGTCAGCGCCCGGTGCGCGCCTAGCCACCTTTACCGTCGCCGGGTCGGTAAGGCGCGGACTGGCGGCTCAAGGCTTCAGCGTCGAAAAGCGCCCCGGCTTTGGCCGTAAACGCGAACGGCTTGAGGCGGTTTGGCCCGGTCTAAGACAAATCGGCTTCCGAAAGGTTCCGCCCACCGTGGCTGTGATCGGCGCGGGCATTGCTGGCGCGGCGCTGCTACGGGCCTTCAGCCGCGCCGGTCTAGCGGTTCACCTGTTCGAGGCCGAGCAGGCTGGCGCTGGGGCCTCTGGCAATCCAGCGGCCCTAATGACCCCTCGCCTTGATGCGGGCGGCGGAGTGGCGGGCATGCTGCATGCCCAAGCCTATCGCCATGCCCTTCGCGTCTATCATGACGAGACCCCGCAAGCGATCCTGTCCGAAGGCGTCATGCAGTTGGAGACGGCCCCGGCTGATTCGCGGCGGTTTGACATAATCGCCGAGCAGGACCTCTTTGAGCCGCAAGATTTCGAGCGACTGGACGCGGCTAAGTCCAGCGACCGGCTAGGGGAAAGCGCCTTGGTCGGCGGTCTATGGATGGCGCGGGCCTTGAGCCTTGAGCCTTCGTCGGTTCTCAAAGCCTGGCTTGGCCCCGTGACCCGAGGCGCTGTGGCAAGCCTTCAGCGGGATCCAGAGGGCCAATGGAGCTTACGCGATGGACAGGGCACCGTGCTGGCCACCGTCGATCAGGTCTTTGTCGCCGCAGGAGCCGGGGCCAGCGCCTTGCTGAGCGACCTGCCCTTCGTTCCGGTGAGGGGCCAAGCCAGTTGGACCGAAGGCGGCACCCTTCCTTCAGGCGCGGCTTGGGGCGGCTATGCGGTACCCACACGATCTGGCGTTCTCTATGGGGCCACCCACGATCGGGGCGAGACCCAAACCGATGTCCGTGCGGACGATAATGACCGCAACCGCGCGGTCCTAGAGGCGGGCTTGCCCATCTTGGCGGGCCAAATCGGGGGGCAAGCGGTTCAAGCCCGGGCGAGCCTTCGGGCAACGGTTCCAGACCAGCTGCCGGTCGTGGGTCAGATACCCGATCAGCCTGGCCTTATGGTTCTGGGCGCACTGGGCTCGCGGGGCTTTACCCTAGCGCCCCTGCTCGCCGAGCATCTGGTCGCCATCACCTTGGGCCACCCCTCTCCCCTCCCCCAAGCCGTGATCAAGGCGCTGGAGCCTGGACGGTTTGCAGAGCGTCAGCGACGCCGGTCCTAACCATTTACATGGGCGTTAAAGCGCCTATCTTTGGTCGTAGGGCGGGGGCTTAGAGGAAGGATCATCCCATATGTCTGCGCATATCTTAGGCCTTAAGGTTTTGGCTTTCGGCGGCCTGCTCTCGGCTATGGCCTTGGCAACAGGCGCTTTAGCGGACGAACCGACAAAGGCCGCGCCGAAAGCTGCAACGCTCCGGCAATGTTTCTATTCGAGCAATATGAGCAGCTTCAAAGAGGCCGGTGATAGGGCCGTTTATGTTCGGGTTGGTGTTAAGGACCTCTATCGCCTCGACCTGTTCAGCACCTGTCACGATCTGCGTTGGGCCCAGACCATTGGTGTGGAATCGCGCGGCAGTTCTTGGATCTGCTCCGGTTCAAATTCCGATGCCGTGCTGATCGTCCCAAGCACCTTGGGTCCTGAGCGGTGTATGGTGACCGAGGTCAAGAAGTTGACCGACGCAGAAATCGACGCCTTGCCTCGCAAGGACCGCCCCTAGGGCCTGATCCGCACAAATCGATTAGAAATTGCGCAATTCAGCGCCTGCGATAGTTTTCCTTGAACCCAAGGGGCGTGGGACCTACTGATCAGGTCTAGTCTTAGCCTGTGGGCAGGCGCAATTTTTAGGACGATCAGACCATGATTACCCTTCATCACCTGAACAATAGCCGGTCACAGCGGATCCTCTGGCTGTTTGAAGAGCTCGGCCTAGACTACGAGATCGTCAAACATCAGCGCGACTCGGTCACACGGCTTGCCCCTGACGCCTTGAAGGCCATCCATCCTTTGGGCAAGTCGCCGGTCATTGTCGACAAGGGTCGCACCATCTTCGAATCGGGTGCCATTATC
>CAISGS010000597.1 GCA_903884915.1 uncultured Caulobacteraceae bacterium
GGGTTTGGGACAGGCCACCAATGGCCACCATTTGCCATCTTCGTGAGCTTCACCGCGTACGCCCCTTGTTTCGCCAGGAATGGTGGCCAGATCGGCAAGGTCTGTGCCCGCACAGAAGGTTCCGCCCGAACCTGTGACAATGATCACCCGCACCCGATCGTCGGCTCCCAGGGCTGCGACCTGCTCGGTGAAGGCAAAGAGCATGGCATAGGTGATGGCATTGCGCTTTTCGGCCCGGTCTATGGTCAAGATGGCAATGCCGTCGTCGCCGATTTCGCTACGGATATGATGGGCCGTCATGGTTGCCTCCCAAGGCATCTATTCTTTTGCCAAGATCAGACCGCAGAAGCCGCGCGCGGTCTAGGCCAAAAGGACCCGACCGACCTGGTTTAAGCCTCAATCTGTATCTTGTGTTGGACAGGGCGGTTTTGTCAGTCCAATCTTATCTGAACATAGATCACCTGACCTCTGGATCGCGAGATCGTTGCAAGGTCAGGGACTGGGACGAAACAGGGACGACACGAACCATGACCACCAGCGCCATTCCCGCCAATCTCGACGCCATCCTTAAAGAGGCCCATCTGCCGTCCTTGCTGATGTCGCTGGTCCATATGACCGGAGACGCTAGCCTGCTGAGCGATGAGATGACCCCCGTCTATGATTTCTTTGGCGACAGCAAGATCGGCGGCTATTCGCCCGACATCCAAGAGCGTCTGCGCGGTCAAGCCGCTGTAGCCTTGCGGGCCTATCTGAGCGGCGAGAAGCCAATCCCTGCACGTCCGACCGATAGCGTCATCTTACGGATGATGAACCTGGTCGCGGGCGTCGAGGTGCCTGAGCGTTATACGCCGCTTTTGATGGAAGAGCTTGGCCTAGACGGCATAGACCAAAAGCGCCCGGTCTGGGACGAGGCCACGGTTCAGGCCGGCGGCAAGATGAAGGTCTTGATCATCGGTGCGGGCATGTCGGGCATCTTGGCTGCCATCCGCTTGAAGCAGGCGGGCGTGCCCTTCGAGATCATCGAGAAGAACCCCGACTTTGGCGGAACCTGGCTGGAAAACACCTATCCTGGCTGCCGGGTGGATAATCCAAGTCACCTCTATTCGCTCTCCTTCGAGCCAAACCACGACTGGCCGATGCACTATTCGACGCAAAATATCCTGTTCGACTATTTCAAGGGTGTCGCAGCCAAGCACGAGCTTCGTCCGCATGTCCGCTTTGGCACTACGGTGGATGAAGCCATCTATGATGAGGCCGCCAAGATGTGGCGGCTCAAGGTCACCCGCGCCGATGGCGGCCAAGAGACCTTGACCTCTAACGCGGTCATCAGTGCCGTGGGCCAACTGAACCAGCCGCGCCTGCCGGACATTAAGGGCCGTGACAGCTTCGAAGGCGAGGCCTTCCACTCGGCCCGCTGGCGTCATCATGTGGACCTGACCGGCAAGAAGGTTTGCGTCATCGGTACCGGAGCTAGCGCCTTCCAGTTTGTGCCCGAGATCGCGCCTAAGGTCGGCGATATGACCGTGTTCCAGCGCACCCCGCCTTGGCTTGGCCCAACGCCGGACTATCACGACAAGGTCACCCCCGGCGAAAGCTGGCTGCTCAAGACCGTGCCCTTTTATGAGAAATGGTACCGCTTCTGGCTTTTCTGGATGCTGACCGACGGCATCATCGACGCCATCACGGTGGACCCAAACTGGGACGGCCCTCTAACGGCGGTCAGTCAGGTCAATGCCGATGTCTCGGCCATGATGATCGAGGCCATGCGTGTTCAGGCCGAAGGCGCGCCCGGGCTTTTGGAAAAACTGATCCCCAACTATCCGCTGGGTGGCAAACGCTCGGTTCGTGACAATGGCGTCTGGATCGGAGCCCTGCGCCGCGATAATGTCCATCTGGTCACCGAAGGCATCAAAGAGATCACCAAGACGGGCGTGGTCACTGGGGATGGGGTCGAGCATAAGGCTGATGTTATCATCTACGGAACTGGCTTTGAGGCCAGTGACTTCCTGCGAACCTTCAAGATCGTAGGGCGCGGAGGGGTGGAGTTGCACGACCAATGGGCGGGCGACGCCCGGGCCTATCTGGGTATGACGGTGCCAAACTTCCCCAACCTGTTTATCGTCTATGGTCCCAATACCAACATCGTCGTCAATGGCAGCA